>CAKVCJ010000066.1 GCA_934725655.1 uncultured Brachyspira sp. | reverse complement strand
TCTCATCATTTGATGAAGCAAAAGTATAATCTCCAACCTTATCCAAATATTTAGACAAAGTATTACAAAAATATTCTTCTTTTTCTTTATCTCTATATATTTCATTTACTTCATTATCAAACATATTGCTGCTTGTGAATTTATTAGTATAAGGATCAACAGTGAAAGAACCATATTTGAATTTTATAGTTGAAAATACATTGCTTCCGTCATAATCCAAAAATAATAATGCCTGTGCAGGAAATGCTAATATTTCATTTTCTTTTATGTTTTCAGGAAGTTCTATATGGAAATCTTTTTTTAAGTTTGGAAGCACCCTCGAACAAAAATCTTTAATATATGCTCTATTAACAGTTATAGGCTTTTTGAATATATGTTTTTTAATCTTTGGATATGACGTATTAGTTTCATAAAAAATATCTTTATATAATATATAATCACAATTCTCCCCAAATGTATATACTCTGTTAAGCTCTACATCTTTTATATTTATGTCTAATATTAAATCTTTGTTTTCATTGTAGTAGGTTTCTATAATAATATTTAATACTTCATCGCTGAATGTTATAACCTTGCTTTCTAATCTGATATTTGCTACTTCTTTAAGCATAGTTAAACATTGATAAGCATTATAATCTTTAAACCACAATTTGCCGTTTTCCTGATTTTGCAAAGCATCGGCATATAAATTGTTTAGAAATCTTATTAGTTTAGCTTCCCCTTTACTAAAATCTTCCAATTCTATTCTATATTCTTCATCTTCTATTTTTTGCTTATCTCCAGTAACGCAAGAAAATAAAAAACTCTCAAGTTCTACGATTCTCAATTGCTTTTTTTTCTCTATGTCTATGAGTTTAAGTGAAAGTCCTAAGCTCTTTTCGTTTCCTTCACCGCGTAATGACAATAATACTAATATGCTGAAATATTCTCTATAAAGATTGTCTCTGTAATTATCCATTAGAGGTGCACGCGTGTAGTAGAGCCAGTTTTGCCTTTCATCATTTATTATTTTTACATCTTTTATGTTAAAATTAGTATTATCTTCTTCATTGTTGCTATAATCTAAAAGGGTATCAGATTTTTCGTTATTTGCTTTAATATCTTTCTTTTTTAATTTTTCTGCCATGTTTTAGTTTTTATCCTTAAATATAGCTCATAATACTATTTTTATATACATTAGAATATTGACTATTCATGATAATAGAATTATAAAAAAAGTCAAGTTTATAAAATGTTTTGTGTTTTTATGTATATGGGATTAAAATAATAGTATTTCATGCAAAATAATTCTAATATTTTAATAATAAAAAATAAATTTATCTAACAAAGTTAAAAAAATTTTAGTTATGTGCATTATTAGTTTTTTCTATTGCTTCCCATAACCCTTGCAAATATACAGCCCCCAAAGCCCTATCATAAAGCCCATATCCCGGCATAGATACTTCTCCCCAAATAGCCCTTCCATGATCAGGCCTAAATGGTCCTTTAAAGCCTATATCATAAAATGCTTTCATTATGGCAAACATATCTATAGAACCATCACTTGATAAATGCGCCGCCTCTTCAAACTTCCCTTTTGCTGTGTGTTTTAGGTTTCTTACATGTGCAAAGAAAATTTTTCCTTTTAAACTTCTTATTATATCAACTATATTGTTTTTTGGATTAGAGCCTAAAGAACCAACACATAATGTAATACCATTACATTCGCTCTCCGCACACTTTAACATTCTTAAAATATTTTCTTTATTTATTATGATTCTCGGAAGCCCAAATACAGGCCAAGCAGGATCATCAGGATGTATTGCCATTTTTATATTATATTTCTCGCATGTAGGCATTATTGCTTTTAAGAAATATTGTAAATTTTCAAATAATTTTTCATCGTCAACATCTTTATACATTTCAAAAAGTTCTTTTAATTTTTTTAATCTATCAGGCTCCCAACCAGGAAGAATAAAACCATTAGAAGAAGAGTCAATTTGTTCAAACATACTTTGCGGATTAATTTTATCTATTATTTCTTGATCATAAGACAATACAGTAGCCCCATCATCTCTTATTTTAGCTAAATCGCTTCTTGTCCAATCAAATACAGGCATAAAATTGTAGCAAACCAAGTTAATACCTGCTTCTCCCAATCTTTCTAAAGTTTTTATGTAGTTTTCTATATATTTATCTCTTGTCGGAAGACCTATTTTTATGTCATCATGTATATTCACGCTTTCTATGCCGTATATTTTAAGTCCTGCATCTTCTACTTCTTTTTTTATGTTGATTATATCTTCTTTATCCCAAGCCTCTCCAACTTTTGTATGATATAAAGTTGTGATTACTCCTTTTACTCCGGGTATTTGTCTGATATGATTTAAACTTACAGAATCAAATTTTTTCCCAAACCATCTTAAAGTCATTATCATAAATAAAAATATCTCCTTAAAAGTTTTATTTTATGTATTTTTCTAAACATTTTCTAACAGCATTTTTGTCAATTATCATTTCTTTGAAATATTCTTCTATCTTTTCTCCAAGATTTATTTTTTTATCATATAAATCTACGAGAAATATTGTTTTATTTGAAAGTATAGGCCTCAAATTATATTTTACGCTTTCTATATTTTTAAATTTTATTTTTTTTATATATATTTTCAATTCTTCAAGCATAGTGTCTTCACTTATAGGCATGTTATTTCCATTATCATCTATACCCATCAAATATCTAAGCCAAGCTGCTATAGTAATAGGTATTCCAATTAGTTTAGAAATATCAAGTTCATTTTCTATATATGCTTTTATAGTTTCACCATATCTCACAGGTATCTTTTGAGAAGTATCTATTGCTATTCTTTTGGGAGAATCGGGTATATATGGATTAGTTAAACGATTTTCTATTACTTCTTTAAGAAAATCTATAGGATTTATAATTTTTGGGTTAGATACTGCCTTTAAACTTTCATCATATCCTATTTTTTCTACTAATTTTTTTAGAATAGGGTCTTTCATCTCCTCATATATGAAATTATAATTGAATAAGCAGCCAAATATAGCTAAAGATGTGTGAAGTGGATTTAAACAAGCAGATACTTTCATCTTTTCTGTTTTTTGTACTGTTTCTCTGTCTGTTAAATATACTCCTTTTAGATTTGCTCTTCCATTTGCAAAACTATCTTCAATAACTAAATATTCACTTGCTTCCGAATTAACAAAGCCTGCCATATTTGTAGTGCCTATTTTAAATATTCCCATATCCTCAAACCCTAAATTTGTAAGTTCTTTTGATATAGATTCAGAAGGCCTCGGTGTTATTTTGTCAATCATAGTTAGCGGAAATGATACTTTTTTATTGTCTTCTACATATTTAATAAAGTTATTCTCAACGAACCCCCTTTTATTCCATTCTATAGCTATATCTAAAATAGATGATTTTAATTTGTCTCCATTATTAGCACAATTATCCATACTAAGCATTGTTATAGGGTAGGAACCATTTTTATATCTTTCTAATAATAGTGCTGTAACAATGCTTATTATATTTTTTGATTTTTCTGGATTATTGTTAATATCTTCTGTAACTATTTTTTTATAATTATTATTTAAATCTTTAATAGAATATCCCTTTTCTGTAATAGTAAAACTTGCTATTTGTAAGGAATTTGATATAAATATTTTTTTTAGCTTTTCATAATAATTAATAAAATCAGCATGCAAAACTTCAGCTACACTTCCTATAATTTGTTTATCTATTTCACCACTGGGGTTAATAGAAACTAATAGAGATAGATTGTCAAAATATTTATAAACTTTTTCAAGCATTTCATAATCATCTGTCCCAGTGTTGTGGGTATCAACTGCTATTATACCAGTGTCTATAATATTCTCGTTTAAAAGATTATCTGCTATTTTTGCTATAAATCCTCTGAATATGTTTCCTGCTCCAAAGTGTATCCAAGTTGGCTTTTTTTTAGTGTTTTCTCTAATAGTGCTTATATTGTATTTAGGTGTTTTTATATTTTCTTTTTCAAAAAAAAGAATATTATCTAAATTTGTTATTTTCATAAATATTATATCCAATAAAAAATACAAAATTAAGAATATATCATAATTGAATTTAATTCATTATTTTTTTAAAAATTATAAAAAAATATAAACTAAATCTTAGTATTTTGCTATATTAAATATTATAAATTAATGTTTTATTATTTGCACTTGATATTTATTTATAGAGTGTTATAATATTCTAACAATGAAGGGTTATAGAATATTAATATTTTTCAAATAATATTATAGTCTGTTTTATAACATTAAATAAAAAAATAAATAGGAGATAATAAATATGTCTGACGATAAAACAATATGTTTCTGTATGGGAGTTAAGGAGAGTGAAATTATAGATGCCATAAAGAAAAATAAATTAAAAACAGTAGAAGAGGTATCAAAGATTACCAAAGCTGGAACAGGCTGCGGCGGCTGTATACCTACTATACAAAAGATACTTGATGACATCAATAAATAGTAGTAGTCGTGTTATTAGTTGCGGGAGGTATGATATATGTGGGAGTATACTGATAAAGTAAAAGACCATTTTATAAATCCAAGGAATGTTGGAGAGATAGAGAATGCTGATGCTGAAGCTATGACAGGCAGTATAGTTTGCGGTGATGCTTTAAAATTAACTCTAAAAATTAATAAAGAAACAGAAGTAATAGAGGATGCCAAATTTAAAACATTCGGCTGTGCCTCTGCTATAGCAAGCAGCAGTATTTTAACAGAGATGATTAAAGGTAAAACTTTAGATGAGGCAAAAAAGATTACAAATAAAGATATAGCAATGGAGCTTGGAGGACTTCCAGAGGAGAAGATGCATTGTTCTGTAATGGGAATGGAAACATTAGAAAAAGCTATTAATAATTACAGAGGAATCAAAGTAGAAGAAGATGAACATGATGAGGGAGCTATAATTTGTAAATGTTTTGGTATAACAGATACTAAAATAAAAAGAGCCATAAGAGAAAATAATTTAAAAACTGTAGAAGAGATAACATTCTATACTAAAGCAGGCGGCGGCTGCGGAGCTTGTAAAGTAAAATTAGAAGATATATTAAATGAAGAGCTTGCCGAGAGAGAAAGAGCTGAAAAGAATGCCCCTCTTACTACAGTTCAAAAGATTAAGAAAATAGAAGAGGCTATAGAAACAGTAATTAACCCTATGCTGAAAATGGACGGCGGAAGCTGTAAATTAGTAGATATAGAAGGCAATATAGTAAAAATATCTTTTAAGGGAGCTTGTTCTTCTTGCATGGCTTCTAAAAACACTTTAAAAGGCTTTGTTGAACCTAAGATTAAAGAGTTGGTTGATAAAGATTTAGAAGTAGTAGGAGTGTGAATTATGTCTGACAATAAAATTATATATATGGATAATAATGCTACTACGAGAGTGTATGAAGAAGTTTTAGAAGTAATGCTTCCATATTTCAAAGATAAATATTATAACCCTTCAAGTATGTATAGCCCAGCAGGTGCTGTGCATAAAGAAATGGAAAAAGCAAGAGGGGAAGTGGCTGACTTTTTGGGATGCGACCCTATAGAGGTTTGTTTTGTTTCTTGCGGAAGTGAAGGAGATAATATGGCTATTAGGGGTACAATAGAGGCTTACCCTACAAAGAATCATATTATCACTACGAGAGTAGAACACCCTGCTGTTATAGAAACTTGCAAATCATTAGAGCGTTTAGGCTATAGAATCACTCTTTTAGATGTAGATAGTGATGGAAACATCAACATAGATGATTTAAAAAAAGCTATTAATGATAATACGGCTATAGTATCTATAATGTATGCCAACAATGAAACAGGTGTAATTTTCCCTGTAAAAGAGATTGGGGAGATAGTAAAAAATGCAGGTGCAGTATTTCATGTTGATGCTGTGCAGGCTGCAGGTAAATTGCCTTTAATTATGAAAGATGAGCCTTATATAGATATGCTTACAATAGCAGGCCATAAAATACATGCTCCTAAGGGTATAGGTGCTTTATATATTAAAAAAGGCACTAAATTAAGAACAGTACAAACAGGAGGCCATCAGGAGAGAGGACGCCGTGCTGGTACTGAGAATGTGCCTTATATAATAGGGCTTGGCAAAGCTGCTTCTATGGTTAAAGCAGAGCTTCCTAAATTTATTGAACACACTTCTAAATTGAGAGATAAACTTGAAGAAGAGGTTTTAAAAAGAATTAAAGAAGTAAAAATTAATGGAAGGGGAGCTAAAAGAGTAAGCAACACTACAAATATTAGTTTCAAAAATATAGAAGGTGAGGCTATACTTTTACTGCTTGACGGTTATGGTATATGTACCTCAAGCGGAAGTGCATGTTCTTCTGGTACTTTAGAGCCTTCTCCTGTTTTACAAGCTATGGGGGTTCCTTTTGAATATGCTCATAGTTCAACAAGATTCTCTTTATCATTAGATAACACTATGGAAGAAATAATGTATACAGCGGATGCTATAGAAAAAATAGTAGCAAGGCTTAGAGATATTTCACCATATAGAGATTAAAAAATATAGGATATATATATTAAAAAGGGGGCTTAATAATAATAATAAAAGCTCCTTTTTTTATTTAATTTAATTGCTGTATGTTTTTAGTTTATAACTGTTGTTTTTATTAAGATATTAATGTAAATTAAAAGCATATATTATTTTGGAGATTTATATGATATGTAACAGCATACTTGATTTAATAGGCAATACTCCTATTATAAGATTAAGTAATATTGAATCTAAATTTAATTTAAATAAAAATATAGAATTATATGGCAAGGTAGAAAAAAATAATCCTGCAGGCTCAATAAAAGACAGAACGGTAAAACAAATTCTCATGGATTTGATTAAAGATGGTAAAATAAAGAAAGGTTCAACGATTATAGAGCCTACTTCAGGAAACACAGGAATTGCCATGGCAGCCATTGGAAATTATTTAGGTCTTAATGTCATAATAGTTATGCCTTCTTCAATGTCTGAAGAGAGAAGAAAACTTATAAGAGATTATGGAGCAAAATTAGAATTAGTTGACGGCGGAATGGATGCTGCAGTTGAAAGAGCGAATCAATTAAACAGAGAAATATCTGATTCTGTAATACCCGGTCAGTTTATTAATGAATCTAATGTTATGGCACATTATTTGACAACAGCACCAGAAATATATAAAGATATGGGAGATGTAGATTATATATTTGCGGGAATTGGCACGGGAGGAACTGCTACTGGAATAGGTAAGTATATTAAAGATAATAATAAGAATACTAAAGTAATTGGAGTTGAACCAGAATCTTCACCTCTTCTTACAAAAGGCTATGCAGCTGCTCATAAAATACAGGGGATAGGTGCTAATTTTATACCAAAAATTTTGGATTTAAAGGTGATAGAAAAAATAATAGATGTATCAAACGATAATGCTATTAATACTGCAAGAGAAATATGTTTTACTGAAGGTTTATATGCGGGTATATCTTCAGGGGCTAGTGTTTATGCGGCAATTGATTTATCAAAACAATTAAATAATGATTTAAATAATAAAATAAAGATGCTTTGTATTTTGCCTGATACAGGAGAAAGATATTCTTGGAGCTAAAGGATTATATTAATGAAACTAAAAATTTTTAATGAACTTCCTAATCAAAATGATATAAAAGAGATTGTCAAACTTATAAGAGACTATGTTTTTCCTAATTTTTTTAGAGAAACTCCTAATAAAGATATTGTAGAAAAAAATATAATTGAACTTTATCAAAAAATAGTAGGTAATGATTCTTTATTATCGGATTTTATAGAAAGGATTGAAAATATTAGATTGAGCCTTGAAAAAGATTTAGAGTTTTTTTATCAATCTGATCCTGCTTCAAAATCTTATGATGAAATAGTATTAACATATCCTGGTTTTAGAGCAATATTTCATTATAGAATAGCACATATATTTTATAATCAGAATGAGTATTTAATAGCAAGAACTATATCTGAATTTGCCCATTCAAAGACAGGCATAGACATTCACCCCGGAGCTAATATAGGAGATTATTTCTTTATAGATCATGGTACAGGAATAGTTATAGGCGAAACTACAGTAATAGGACATCATGTAAAAATATATCAGGGAGTTACTTTGGGTGCATTATCATTAACTAATGGCAGAGCTTTGGAAGGCAAGAAAAGACATCCTACAGTTTGTGATTATGTTACAATATATGCTAATGCTTCTATATTTGGAGGGGACACTGTAATAGGCAAAAATTCTGTTATAGGTGCTAATTGTATAGTTTTAGACTCAGTTGAAGAAAACAAAAAAATTACTTTGTAGTTTACATAATAAACTAAAACTGTTTTAATCATTGTATTATAATTAATTAAATATGTTTTTGTAAAAAAAAAAATGCAGTTTTTATATATAAGAAATGTATAAAATAATATAATAGACTTGTTTCAAAAGTACTTGACAAAATTAGTTGTGTAATTTTTAATAAAATTTTAGTTATGAAATAATATTTAAAATGCAGTTCTTCGCGAAGCGTATCCGAAGTATATTAGGTTTTTTATAGCAATACCGAAGGCACTTCCTACGGTCGTCCTGAAGGACTCCCTTCGGTCGTACCGAGTAGGTGCCTTGCCGCAGGCACGCAGAGCGTCGGCAAAAGAACTGGGGTGCTGCACGGTGTGTACTTCGT
>CAKVCJ010000065.1 GCA_934725655.1 uncultured Brachyspira sp. | reverse complement strand
TAAGTATTATTCCATATTTAGAAATACCTGTTGGAACTGCAATAAAGCCTTTAGATTGGTTTGAAATTAGAGGCGGTATAAAATATGCATTAGATATGAATATATATTCTTTATATAGAGAAACAGCTCAAAAAGAAGTAATAAAAACTCTTGAAACAGATTTTGTATCAAAATTAGGACTTTATGCTGGGCTTGGATTTTCTTGGAAAGACAGATTATTCCTTGATTTCTTCTTAGATTTGGCTGTAACAAGCAAACAAGAATCTATATGGGTTAATGGTGTAGGACTTCAATTATCTTATGCATTTACTAAATTTGACTATTTACAAAGAGAAGAAACACCTATATATTCTTATACAAATGGCGACACAAATAATGATATTGACTTAAACAACAATAATATTACAAATGACATATTATAGGAGAATTAATGAAATATACAGTTAGCTTAACCGGTGCTACAGGAAATATGGGGCTTGAAACATTAAGACAATTAATGGAGATAGAAGATATTGAACTTTTAAAGGTACTTGTAAGAAAAGAAAGCAAAAAAGCAGGTGAAAAATTTAAAAAAGAGTATGGTAAAAGAGTAGAAATAGTTACAGGCTATTTATATGATAAAGAAGACTGCAAAAACTTAATAAAAGACAGCCATTATGTGCTTAATCTTGCCGCAGTTATTCCTCCAAATTCTGATAAATATCCAAAACTTGCACATTTAACTAACTTTGTAGGAGTTAAAAACGTTGTTGATATATTAGAAGAAATGCCTAAAGACAAACGTCCTAAACTTGTTCATATATCAACGGTAGCTCTTTATGGAAACAGAAACGAGAAACACCCTTGGGGAAGAGTTGGAGACCCTTTGCTTATAAGCCCTTATGATGCTTATTCTTTCTCAAAATTAAAAGGGGAAAGATACGTTCTTGATTCATCATTAGAAAATAGAGCCATAATCAGACAAACTGCAATGCTTCATAATAGAATGCTTACTGATAATATGAGTGACGGATTAATGTTTCATACTTGTTATAATGCTCCGCTTGAATGGGCTACTGCAAGAGACAGCGGACTTTTAATGAAAAGAATTATAGAAGAAGATATTAAAGGCAATTTAGATGACTATTTTTGGAAGGGCTGTTTTAATTTTGGAAGCAAAGCAGAAAACAGACTCATTGGTTATGATACATTCAATGACGGATTTAAACTCATTGGAGGCTCTACAAAAAAATATATGAAGCCTAATTGGAATGCCGTAAGAAATTTTCACGGGCTTTGGTATTATGACGGAGAAAAATTAGAAAAATTATTCTCATATCAAAAAGAATCTGTTACTGACTATTGGAATGAAATAGGTAAAACTCATTGGTATTATGCATTTGGTAAAATAGTTCCTCATTCTTTAATATCATTCTTTGCTATACAAAGACTATTGCCGCATCCTAATTCACCGACATATTGGCGTAAAAATAATGAAGACGGTAAAATAATTGCATATTTTGGAAGTTTAGAAAACTTTGATAATTTGCCTAAAAAATGGGAAAATTTTAATTTGCTTTTTGAAAATAAAGATTCTGAAGGAAATTATATAGATTATAAAGCTTTGCTTGATATAAAAAATGCTAAGCTTCTTAATCATGGTTATGATGAAAGCAAAAAAGATAGTGAAATAGATTTAGAAGACCTTAAAAAAGCAGCAGAGTTTAGAGGCGGTAAGCTTTTAAGCACTAGTATGATTAAAGGCGATTTACACACAAAGCTAAAATGGTCTTGTTCCGAAGGACATACATTTGAAGCCTCACCATTCACTATAATAAAAGCAGGACATTGGTGCGAAGAATGTATGCCTGACTACACTTGGAACTTTGATATATTAGCTAAAAAAAATCCTTTCTTCGCTCAGGTTTGGTATGATTCACATAAAGAAGATGAAGATATGATTTATTATTTTGATGAGAATTTCAAAGCTCACTATAAAAAAGTTTAATATAAGTTATATATATAGTTGGTATAAACATACATATCATTAGAGTTTTCTATTATAACAAATTCTACTCTTCTATTTTGTTCTCTTGTACCATAGTCTATTAAATTTTGAAGTCCTATTGGTTTTAATTTTTCATCAGCATCTGCTAATAAATCTGCTACTGCTAATGAACGTAAATATGATAAATCATATTCATTATTATATCTATCATATAAATATAATATATTATTTGTAGGACTTAAATTATATACAGTGTTTTTATTCATATATTTAACTTCACTAGAATCAATATGCCCTTCTATATATATATTAAGAATATTTGTAGACTTTAATACCAAAGATAGATAATCTAAAGTTGATGCATATATATTTGTATTGACAACGCTGCTGTTAGAATCAAAAAATATAGGTTCTTTTAATATTAAAAGTTTTCCTCTTTGAGTATTTTGTACATAATAAACATTATTTTCAATATTATTAGTGTTTATATTATTTGTAACATCTATTTGTGTATTATTATTTGTATTATTTAAATTTTTCTCATCAGAAGCATTTGATATAATAACGGCACTTTGGCAGCCTATAAAAAATAATAAAGACAATAATATGAAAAATCTCATTATACAATTAATTTCTATCTATTTTTTCATTATATTGGTACTATTATCGGATAATTATTAAAAAAATCAATATTCATATTATTTTTTCTAAAATTACACATTAATTTAAACCATGCAATTTGAATATTTTTATTTAATATATTTTGTTTTATTTACGATATTAAAACATATATATATACATCTAAAATTAATAAAGTATTATTTATGAATGAAAACATTTTAGTCATAGAACATAGAGCAGAACTATTAGAAAAAATAGTTGATATATTAAAAGAAAGACATTATAACCCAATATCAACAAAATCCCGTTCTCAAGCTATTAATATATCTAATGAAACATCGCTTGACTTAATAATCATTGATGCAGATATAGGCGATTCTCAAGGGCTTCAGCTTTTAGATACTTTTAAAAATCAAGAAAATACTAAAGGAATACCTGTAATATTATTAAGTACCCCATATAAAAAAATAGAGTTTATAGAAGAGGCTATATCATTAGACATTGACGGGCTTGTATTTACTCCTTTTGATGAAATGGAGTTTATAGTTAATGTACATAATGCTATGAAAGAAAAAAGAATGTATATAGAACATCAAAAAACTCTTAAACAAATAGACTATTTGCAAAATGCTCTGAATAATATGACTGAAACTTCAAATAAAAATTATCAGTCTTATAAAGAATCGCAAAAAAAATATGAAGAAATATTAAATATTGATTTGGAAACAGGTTTTTATAATAAAAAAGAATTTTTAATTCAATTTAAAAAATTATTAGCAGAAACTGTAAGACATGAGGAAACTATAATATTGGCTTCTTTTTCAATAGACGGCATAGATGACATTATAGAAGAATTTGGTATAATGGCTGGAGAAGAAATAATATTACAATTTTCAAAAGTATTAATTAATGCCGCAAGAGAAGAGGATATTATCACTAGGTATGATACTAATTTATTTATGGTTGCTTTCAAGAGAATGGATATAAGACTCTATGAAGAGAAAATAGAACAAATAAAAGAATTAGTTAATAAAAATGAAATTATGTATAATGAAATAGTTATAAAATACACAGTATCTGCAGGAATAGCATATACTGCCTATAAGGCTAACTATCATTTTGATAATCTTGATAAAGAAATTGCCCCTTCGCTTCTTGCTTTACACAATGCTAAAAGAAGAGGTTTTGCTAAAGTATATATTCACCCTACTGTTATTAGAAGATAATTTAATGAGGATACTTATATGGTAATTGAACTTGATAAAAATAATGCTGATAGTATAGAATATGCTGTAAATGAGATTGCTAAAGTTATCAATAAGGGGGGGGTTGTTATATCTCCAACCGATACTGTTTATGGAATGTTGGCTGATGCTCTTAATGTTGATGCTATTAACAGGATTTATTCTATAAAAGAGAGAGAAAGAGAAAAACCTTTACTTATACTTTTAAAAGATTCTAAGTTTATTGATATATTATGCGAAGGAAATATACCTGATATAGTAAAAGCAAAAATACCAGGCGAACTTACTTTTATTATGCCTCTAAAAAAAATTATAAAAAAAGATTTTCTATATCTTAAAAATACTGTTGCTCTTAGGATACCTAAAGATGATTATATGAATAAGCTTTTAAAATTAACTCCTCCTCTTGTAGCACCCTCTGCTAATCCTACAGGTTATGGGGTTATATATGATGGAAATAAACTCGTAGAACTTTATAAAGATAAAGTTGACCTTATTGTTAATTGCGGTACTATTGAAAAAAAACTTCCTTCTACTTTATATGATTGTATTAATAATAAAGTGCTTCGTCAGGGAAGTGTTTATCTATAATTTTAAAATACTTTATACTTGTTTCAAAAGTACTTGAGAAAATTAGTTGAAAAAAATAAAAATAATTTTACTTACAGAACAATATTTTACATGTTGTATAATTAATTATTTTAGTATATAAAAATGCAGTTCTTCGCGAAGCGTATCCGAAGTATATGAGGTTCTTTTATACCAATACCGAAAGGTACCTTGCCGCAGGCACGCAGAGCGTCGGTAAAAGAACTGGGGGCGTGTACCCTAAGGGCACGCTTCGCAGGGGGCAAAGCCACCACAAATAATAAAAACATAAAAATTTTTAAGTTTATAATAATTGTTCTTTTTCCCGCCTTACGCTCTGCGGACTTCGTCAAAGAACCAAAAAGTGAAAGTTAAGAAAGTAATACTAATTATATTTTACATACTAAATATTAAACTAAAAACATATAAATATTTATTAATTTAGTTTTGAAACAAGTCTATTAATTTATATAAAAAATAAATTTACATAATTCCTATTGAAATATATTAAAAATAATATATCATTTTTCAAATTTAAAAAAATATTAAAACATTAGTATTGAAATATTTTATTATATAATATATACTATTTAGTAATTATTCTTAATAAGTATAGTGTTTAATATAAGGAGGTTAAAAATTGAGTTGGATAGGTGCTATTATATTATTAAGTGTACTCGTGTTCGTACATGAAATGGGGCATTTACTTGCTGGTTTAGCTGTTGGAATAAAGGCTGAAGCTTTTTCAATAGGATTCGGACCTATAATATTTAGAAAGACTATAAAAGGAATAGATTTTAGATTCTCAATAATACCGTTTGGCGGATACTGTAAGTTTAAGGGAGAGATGTCAGAAGACGGAAAAGTGGAAGATGATGATTTTATAAGCATGTCGCCTTTAAAAAGAATCATAGTATATTTTGCAGGACCATTTTTTAATTATTTATTTGCTTTTTTACTTCTTGTTATATTAGTATCAATACCTTCTACAGTAGATTTATACTCGCCTACTATAAGTGTATTTAAAGATGCTAAATATATGCATTCAAAATCTGGAAGCACATTAGCCTATGAATATGGAATGAGAAGCGGAGATACTATTACTGCGGTAAATGGAGTTAAAGTTAATTATGACAATGATGTATTAAAACTTATAAATGAAGAAGCGATACAAAAGAATGCTGATAATATTAACTTTACTTTAAATAGAAAAGAAAATGAAAATATTGAAACAGTAAATATATCTGTACCTTCTGTAGAAATATTAAAAGCATTAAGCGGAGAGAGGGCATTAGGATTTTATTTCGGCGGTGATTTGATTATAAAAAATGTAGTTAGAGATTCTGCTGCTGAAGAGGCTGGACTTGAGGCTGGAGATAAAATATTAGCTGTAAACAATATAAATGCTGATAACATAGCAGACTTTAGGCCTCTTATAATGGATAATGCTTTAAATAAAATTACAATCACTGTTTTAAGAGACGGTAAAGAGATAACAAGAGAGGCTATACCAAGACCAGTAGAATCAAAAAATGGAACATATGGAAGCTTAGGTATAGAGTTTATGAGTACGCCTATAAAGGTTGAAAAAATAGAAGGCACACCTTTTCCAAAATCTATACCAGAGGCTTTTAAAGAGACTGGAAAATATATTGTTTCTTATGTAAATGGATTAAAACTTTTATTTACTGGAAAGCTGTCAGTAAGAGAGAATTTGGGAGGGCCTGTGAGAATAATACAGCTTTCTTCTCAAGTAATATCTGTTAGTGTTGATAGAATTAGAACTATATTATCTTTTACTGCTACTATAAGCTTGATACTATTTTTAATGAATCTTTTACCTCTTCCTGTTGTAGACGGAGGTATGATAGTATTTTCTTTTATAGAGCTTGTAATGAGAAGACCAATCAATAGAAGCGTGCTTACAAAAATACAAGCATTTGGTGCAGCATTTTTAATAACGCTTGCTATATTTATAACAATAAACGACATCACTCAAATATTTAAATAAATGAAGGTTTTAAAATAATAAAAGAGATTCTATTATATAGAGTCTCTTTTTATTTATAAGATTAATTTTAAACTGTTATCTCTACTCTATTATTTTCTATATCAAGTATAACACTCTCATAATAACCGTCGCCTGTTACTCTATGATATGATAATATTTTAATGCCGTCTTTTTCAAACAAATTAGTTAAACTATCAGCTCTATATTTGCTTCCAACATATATAGCAATACAAGCAAATCCATAATATTATTTATTTTTATCCAAATCATTAATATCATTTCTTTTTATAATTTCTAATCTACAGCTATTATCTTCAAACTCAAGAAAATAAGATTCAAAACATTTTTTAGTATTAATATATTTATCGCCGCATTTGCAATTAAAATATTTCATATAAAATTCTTTCATTCTTTCAATATCTTTATCCCAAATTGAAATGCGGAATATTTTTATTTTATTTAAATTAATTATGATATAACATCATTTACATACTGAGCTAATTTATTCGGCGTAATGGCAGCTACTTTAGCACCAAGTTTGGATAATTTTTGAGCAGCATTTTTATCATATGATTCATTGCACTCATAATCCAATGCTGTTAATATAAAAATTTTACTTCTTGCTTCAATAATGCCTTTCACACTATTATGCATACATTTATAATCATTACTGTCTTCCAAATCGCTTATAAGCAAATATATTGTTTTGTCTGGGATAGTTGTAATTTTTTTAGCATATTCCAAAGCATTAACAATATCAGTCCCCCCTCCTAATTGAACCTTTAAAAGAGTATCTACTGGGTCTTTAACATAATCAGTAAGATCAACTATAGAAGTGTCAAATATAATAAGTTTTACAGATAAATAGGGCAAATTAGCAAATATTGATGCCATTATAGATGAATATATAACACTGTCAAGCATAGAACCGCTTTCATCTATAAGTATTATAATATGCCAAGGGTTATAGTTTCTTATATTGTTATTAAAATAAAGTTTATCTACAAATATTGTATTATTTTGAGTATTATAGTTTTTTAAATTATGCCTAATTGTTTTTTTTACATCAAGATTTTTAAACATTTTTTTCTGCGTTGTATGAGAATTAGGAAGTTTATTTCCATAAAAAACTTTTTTAATATCTTGCTCCATTTTTCTTTTTAGTTTTTCTACAATATCTCTTACTATGCTATAAGCAAGTTTTTTTACATTAGAATCCATCATATCTCTAAATGTTAGAATATTTTTAAGAAGCTCCATATTAGGCTCCATTTCCTTTAAAATATTCTCATCTGTAATCATCTCCGTTAGATTATATTTGTTTAGAGCGTGCGTCTGCATTATCTGAACAGTTTCTTTTGGAAAGAGTTTTCTTATCTTAGAAACCCACATTGGAACAGTTAAATTACTTTTATTTTTACCGCCTTTTGTTGTTGCAGTATTATCATCATTATAATATCCGTCTTCTTTTGAGTACTCTCTGTCATACAAAAAATTTAAAGATTCATTAATGTCTGATAATCCATTTTGCAATTGAATATTATTATCAGCGAAATCACCTAGTATAAGACGCCATCTATTTAGAGTGTTATTTATATTATCATCTAATTTTATCATATTTATTTTTTATATTGAGGTTATTTTATATAATACTAAAAATTACTGAGTTTGTCAATTTTTATAAATATATTATATTTTATTAATTTTTTTATTGTTCTTTTTCCCGCAGTTACGCTCTGCAGACTTCGTCAAAGTTTTTACCATTCGGGCATGCTTCATAGGTGGCAAGCCTTGCAGATAAATAAAATATAAAAGAGTTAAAAATTTTTTATATATTGAAACAACAATTTTTTATCAACTTTTTCCCGCCGCTCGCTGTGCGGACTTCGTCAAAGTTGCAAAAAGTGCAAGTACTAAAGCTTTATACTTTAATTATATATATTAGCAAACGATATTCATTACAAATAATAAAAAACTAATTTTTTATAAATTTAAGAATATTTAGTTTTTCTGAAAATATAATAAAGATAATTTAAGAAAATATATTTTTTAATGCTATTAATTAATATAAACCGTATTCTTTTATGAGCCTGTAAAGCTCTTCTTCATCTTCTTTTATTCTGTTGTAGATTATAAGCTCTGGTCTATATTCAAAATGCACTGTGTCATAGTTATGCCATTTGCCGCCCCAAATAAAGCCGTATTTCTCAAGAATTTTTACAACCTCTTTAGGAGGATTCCATCTATCATTAAAAGGAACAGCATACCACTCTTTATTATTAACCCTCGTCCAAGCCCAATATATTTGCT
>CAKVCJ010000064.1 GCA_934725655.1 uncultured Brachyspira sp. | reverse complement strand
CACAAATTGCTATAATACATATTTGCGGTATGATAGGTTTATACATTTGGTCTGCAAATGTTGCAACTCCATACACCTTAACAGAAGTTATAATGAAAGGAAGCGTTCCATTTATTCTTGGTGATTGTGTGAAAGCTATTGCTCTTTCTTCATTAATGACTGTAGTATTAAAAAACAAATAATATAATATTTTAAATATAGAAAAAGGAAGTTCATTTTTTGAGCTTCCTTTTTTATTATATACTAATTTTTTCAAGTTTATAATTTTTTTTATAAATATTACTCATAATTAAAACAATATTACACACTTGAAAAATAATATATTTGTTATATTATATAGAACAACTTTGATTTTAGGATAATTATTAATGAATAGTAAATTAGATGAAAATAGAATTAAACAAGGTGTAGGCGGGCAGGCTGTAATTGAAGGCATTATGCTTAGAAATAAAACTCATTATGTTGTGGCTGTTAGAAAACCAAACAAAAAAATAGACTTTATAAAACACAAGATAGAAGCTAATAAAAATAAATTAAGTAAAATGTTTTTCTTTAGAGGTATTGTTAATTTTGTAGATATGATGAAATTGGGCTATAAGACTTTGGTTTTTTCTGCTAATACTGCCGGACTTGAAGAAGAAGAAAAAAATAAAAAAAATCTTACAAAAGAAGAAAGCAGTAAAAAAGAAAGCGTTGCTATGACTCTAAGTATGTTAGTATCTTTAGCTTTTGCTGTTGGACTTTTTATAGCATTGCCGTATTTTATTACAACTCTAATAGGCATAAACGAGAAAGAACATTTTATATTATTTAATCTTACAAGAGGTGTTATAAAATTAGCTATATTTATTGGATATTTACTTGTCATTTCTTTGTTTAGCGATGTGAGAAGAGTATTTGAATATCATGGTGCTGAGCATATGGTTGTTAATGCTTATGAACATGGGCTTAATCCTGATATAAACAATATAAGAGATTATACAACTATACATCCAAGATGCGGAACTACATTTATGTTTTTAGTATTAACTGTTTCTATACTTCTTTATATGTTTACAAGTTATTTTGTATATTCTTATATTTATGCCTCATATACTCCGCCAAAAATTTTAGGAAATCTCACAGTACTTGCTATGAATATAATTTTACTTCCTATAGTTTCTGGAATATCTTATGAATTATTAAAATTAGGTTTTATATTTTATAATTTCCCATTAATGAGACTTGCAATATTGCCTGGACTATTGCTTCAAAAAATAACAACTAAAAGACCAAAAGATGATGAATTGGAAGTTGCTTTATTTGCTTTAAATAAATTATTAGATAATTCAGTAGAAGAAAGAAGCGAAGAAGAAGTAAAAGCTGATATTGAAAAGGAAAATGAAGCTGAGTTATGCGTATAAAAAAACGTTTAATAGTAAATGATGATTATTATGAATATTCAGCAAGCTATATAAAAAAATATATTTTAATAGCTTTTATTATAATAGCTGTAGTATCGTCTATATATTTATTTATATACATTAATTATAATACAGTTCCAGATAAATCCTTTGCCAAAAATAATATACCTACTATTGAAAACGCTAATATTATGAATAAGAGGGGGACATATTATACTGGAACTTTTACTAATATTCCAAAATCTATAGATATTAATGATAATATGAGAGAATCCATTTATATGTGTTTATTTCACGATAATAATATAATATTTTGGAAATTATATAAATATGGCATGAGAAGATATTTTTCATATAATGCTTTTAATATTTTAGACGGAGACTCTCAAGAGTTTATAATAAAAGAAGACAAAAAGAACTTCTTAGATTTTTATGATAATTTTATAAGAAGCCAATTTAAAAAAACAGAAGGCTCTTTTAATTTGGAAATACCTAATTTTGAAAACACAAAAATTAATTTACAAACTTCTATAAATAATTTGATAAATAGTGAATTAACTTTTAAATTTACAAATATTCATGCCTCTATGATAAACTGGAAAGGAAACAGAGCATTATATAATGCATTTTGTTTTGGTATTCCTAAGGGATATTTAACTGTACCAGGAAGTGATAATACTATAGATGAAAGAAGTTCTATTTTAATTTTTAATACTGTAGGACGTATTCCATCAAGATATATGCATAATATGATAATGGCTTTAGTATACTCTTCATACAGTACTAAACCAATACCTATACTTATATATGACAGCAAACCAGAATCTCAGAATTCAAAAATTATAAAAATATTATATAGAAATAAATGGTATGTATATAACACTTTCATATCTCATCAATACAAAGACAGTATAGATTTTTATTCTAAAGAATTAGGCTTTAGTTTGGTGTTTAATCTCACAGGTAAAGAAAATAAAGACTCATTTGGAAATATTACTAAAGCAGATAACACTATATCTTTAGGAGTTTTAAATGGTTATATTACCATTGACAATGAGCAATTAAATATTAATGGCAATGCAATAAAAGAGTCTATGCATAGTGTGTTTTAAAAAATAAATTTCTTAATATATAAAAAAGCACATATTATAGAAATAATATGTGCTTAAAATTATTTTATATATATATTTTTTTATTCTTTATTTAATTCTTTACCTGTAGAAGCATATTTCTGTAATTGTACAGCAGCAGCTTTAGGATTTTTCACAACACAAGGTCCTCCCACGCATCCTCCATTACAAGCCATGACCTCAACCAAATTCGGAGTATCATCACTAACAGGTGTTTCTCCAGATTGTACTTTACCATAAGCTCTCAACTGCTTCATTCCCTCTTTATCAAGCCCATTAATAACAGCAGCTTTTAATTTCTCAGGGTGTTTTAATCTTATCTTTACAGCCTCAGCAACTCCGCCGCTCATAGCATATTTTCTGCCTGAAGCAGTAGGAAGAACCCCTATATCTAAATCAGGCTCTTTAGTTACATCAGTACCAGTAGCTATAAATAAAGCATCAAGCTCTTCCATAGATAAACAATAATCTACCAAATCATCATCAATGCTCTCTCTTCTTTTAGCAAGACAAGGCCCTATAAAAACATTAATGCCATCAGGCTCTTCAGCATGCATCATTTCAGCAGTGTAGTGCATAGGAGTTTTAGTCTCAGATACGCAAGGAACTAATTCTGGAACATGTTTTCTAACAGCCTTAACATAAGCAGGACAGCAAGAAGTAGTCATTAATTTATCTCCCCTCTCCATTCTCTCTTCAAATTCTGCCGCTTCCCTGTCAGAAGTAACATCAGCCCCCAAAGCAACCTCCCATACTTTATGAAACCCTATCTTTAATAAAGCACTCTTTAATTGTCCCGGCTTAGCATTAAACTGTGAAGCTATAGCAGGAGCATACATTACATTAACTTTTTTATCTTGTTTTAAATGCTTAAGTACATCCAAAAGCTGCCCCTTATCCATCATAGCACTAAAAGGACATTCCCTCATACAATTACCGCAGAATATACATTTATGATAATCTATCACCTCTTTTCCCTGTTCATTCTTATTAATAGCACCTACAGGACAAGATTCTTCACAAGGAACAGGTATATAAATAATTGCATGATAAGGACAATTTTTTAAACATAATCCGCAGTTAATACATTTACTGCTGTCTATATAAGCTCTCTTCTCATCTAATATAGTAATAGCATTCTTAGGGCAATTCATTTTACAAGGTCTAGCCAAACAAGCCTGACAAGCATCTGTAACCATAAAATTAGCTCTCACGCAAGCATTACAAGCCTCGTCCAATACTGTAAGCATAGGCCAAGTAGGTTTCTCCCTTTCTAATGCCAATTTAGCATATTCTGACAAAGGTATTCCGCTATCCTCTTTTCCCTCAACGCTTATTCCAAGTCTTGCCATAATTCTATTTTTTATTATCTCTCTGTCATGATAAATACAGCACCTTATGGATTTACTATCTCTTGGTATTATCTCTATAGGCATTCTATCGATTTCTTCTATCAACCTATCTTCTATAAAAAGCGTAGCTATTCTTACTAAAATATCTTTTTTTAATTGAGCAGCATTATTATTAATATTCATATAGACTCCAATTATATTTTTGTACAATTATAACTTAAATAACTCTTTTTTCAAGTTAAAAGCAAATTATTAGTACAAAATAAGCGTAAAAACGAACAAATAATAAAAAATAATTACAAATAATGTATATATCACAAAATAAAAAATATTTCTATTCTTGAAAGAACATTAAAATAAATAAAAAAACAACAAAACAAACATTTAATATTTTTTTATTAAACTTCTTGACAACTAATATAAAAATAACTATATTATTTATGTGCTTTTTTTAAGGCAAATTATTTTATTAATTATTTTATTATAAAAGGAGTTTTTTATGCTTATAGGCTGTCCAAAAGAAATAAAAAACCAAGAATATAGAGTTGGTTTAACACCTTCAAATGTTGCTGATTATATTAGCAATGGACATAAGGTAATTATGGAAAAGGGAGCTGGAGAAGGTTCTGGATTCACTGATGAAGAATATAAGAAAGCTGGTGCGGAAATAGCTGATAAAAAAAGAGTTTTTGAAGCAGATATGATAATAAAAGTAAAAGAACCTATAGAAAGCGAATATGAATATTTCAGAGATAATCAAATACTTTATACATATCTACATTTGGCAGCGGATAAACCTTTAACAGATATGTTATTAAAAAAGAAAATAAAATCTGTTGCTTACGAAACTATGAAGGATAATTTAAATCAATTACCTTGTTTGGCACCTATGAGTACTATTGCAGGAAGGTTATCTATACAGGAAGCTGCTAAATATCTTGAGAAGAAATTTGGAGGCGAAGGAATTTTGATGGGCGGAGTTCCTGGCGTACAGAAGGCAAATGTTGTAATACTTGGAGCTGGAGTTGTCGGACTTAATGCGGCACAAATAGCTATGGGAATGGGTGCTAATGTAGCCATTACAGATGTTAATCTTACAAGATTAGCTTATATAGATCAATTATTTAATATGAGAATAAATACATACTTCAGTGCTCCTTCAACTTTAGAAAATCTATTTAAGACTGCTGATGTTGTTATAGGAAGTGTATTGATACCTGGAGCAAAAGCACCTAAACTCCTTAGAAAAGAACATTTAAAAATGATGAAAAAAGGTGCTGTTATAGTAGATGTTGCAATAGACCAAGGAGGCTGTTTTGAAACTTCAAAAGCTACTACACACGATGATCCTATATTTATATTAGATGATATAGTACATTATTGTGTTGCAAATATGCCTGGTGCTGTACCAAGAACTTCTACAATAGCATTAACCAATGCCACCACACATTATGGTGTAATGTTAGCAAATCAAGGTTTAGAAGATATTTGCAAAAATAATAATACTCTTCTTACAGGATTAAACACTTATGATGGAAAATGTACTTTTAAAGGCGTAGCAGATGAATTTGGTTTAGAATATGTTGATCCTCTAAAAGCATTAAAATAATATATAAAAAATAAATTATTAAAAGGCAGAGAATATTTATTTTCTCTGCTTTTTTTATTTATATATAAAAAATATTTTTTATATATAAATAATCAGGAAGTTGATTTTATATTAAGAATAGGTTTTAATCTATCTATAATTTTTACTGTAGGATATATTAATTCTTCTATTTGCTTAGGATTTTTATAGGCTTTCGGCGATTCATCTAAAGTATTTTTGCATATACTGCTTGAATAAATTCCTTTCATAGATTCTATAAACTCATTCATATCTAATTGCTTTTTTGCCTGCATTCTTGATAAAACCCTGCCCGCTCCATGAGGTGCTGAATAATTCCAATCTTCATTATCCTTTCCTTCGCATATCAATATACCATCTCTCATATTAAAAGGGATTATCATTTTTTCATTTTTATAACTTCTTATAGCACCTTTTCTTATAATAAAATCTTCAAAGTCAATAAAATTATGTACCGATGAAAAAGTATCTTCTATCTTTATATTTAATAAATCTTTTATAATTTGAAGCATTGTTTCTCTGTTTATTTTGGCATAATACTGTGCTATTACCATATCAATTAAATAATCAAGCATTTCTTTATCCTGCAAATAACAATCCTCATTATTTTTAGCTATATTAGCATGATATCTGCAAACTTGATTACCGAAATTTCTTGATCCTGAATGTATAGTTATATAATAATCATCATTTGAAGATTTACCTATTTCTATAAAATGATTTCCTCCTCCAAGTGTTCCTATGGAGTTATAGAATTTTTCTAAATCTATATCTACTTTTTTACATAGATTTTCTATATATTCATTATCTATTTCAAAAGACTTATAATTTGTATTAAATTTTTTATTATAATTAATGATGAAATTTCTTATGAGTTCATTTAGTTCTTTAAAATTAAAAAGAGTATTAAAACTTTTTTTATGAGTGCTTTGTCCCATTGGAATATTTTGTTTTATAGTTTTATCAATTTTTTCTAATGGTATATCTTTTATTTCATCGCTTAATTTTGAAGTAAGCATTCCGCAGCCTATATCAACCCCTATATGAAAAGGGTTTACTCTGTCAGTAAGAGGCATAGTAAAACCAACAACTATTCCTTTACCCAAATGAGTATCAGGCATAATTCTTATTTTTACATTTTCACTGGCTTTTTCATTTAATATTTTATATATTATAGAATAAGATTCTTCGTCAATATTATCAGTGAAAACTTTGCAGTCTTTATTATATTTTCCTTTTAGTTCTATCATCAAATATAATCCAATATTATTTTTATATCATATACAAAAAACTATGCTACAAAAACAAAAGTATTTTTTAGGGAATAATTTTTTTAAATTAGAAAAGTAAACTTATTTCTAAACCTATTTTATTTTCATATCCAAAATAACTTGAAGCTCCTCTCGGCTTACCAAATCCATATTTTAAAGCAACAGTAAATCTATAAAACTCTAACCCTACCCCAATATTAACATATCCATGCCAAGGCTCTTTTATAAGCCCTAACCTATCTTTTTTATCAAGTATAGCCCCTCCATTAATACCAGCTATTAAACTAATAATATCTTTATAAAATGGAAATCTATAATCCAAACCAGTATGTACTCTAAAAAGTTGGGGACTGTTTCCTACAGCATTATAAGACAATTCTGCGCCCAAATACACAGTAAAGTTTTTTATATAATAATATGCCGCAACTGAAGCAAACTCATAACTGCTCCCGCTTCTAATTGTATAATCACCCTTAAAGCCATCCACCAAATGCGTAGATTGATGATACATTGGAATAAACCTTATCTTCATATTAATGCCCGCAATATTTTGAAGCCACAAATCAGCAAATACTGCAAACTGCCCAGAAAAATCATACACATCAAAAAGTCCGTTGCTTCTTCCTAATATAGAAATATCCATTCCTGCCCCCATACCTACAGAAAAATATTTATTTCTGTAAAACATTATCTCACTGGCAAGTCTTCCTTCTATATAAATAGAAACAGATTTAAAATCCCAATTAGCACTATTATCCATTGCCGTTAAGTTTTTATGAACATCAAAATTCTTTGCAAAAAGCAGCCTCCCTATAAAAGCCCTCGGATCCTGCCAGCCTACATAATATTTATCAACATCATAAATACGAAAAGGATTTTTAAAACTATAATCGTTCGATACTGAATTTTGTGAATATAATAAAAAACCCAAATTTAAAAAAAGTATTGTAATAATATATATTCTTTTCATGATAAAAACTAATATTAATTTATTTTGAATTATTCTAATATAATAAAAAATTTTTAACAAGTTTTTTAATAATAAAAAATAATTAATTTGACATTATATAGTTTTATTATATAGTAATATATACATTGCTTATTTAGAGAGAGTGTTTTATGAAAAAATTATTCGTATTATTCTGTGCAATATTTATAATCCCTACAACAGCATTTGCAAGACATGGAGGCGGGGCTGCTTTATTTGTACCTCTCACTGGAAGTTTTGCCTTTACAGATATAAGAAACTCTGACGGCAAGAAAATTGATTCATTGAAATCTTCTGGAGCTTTTGATTTTGGAGTACTCTTTCAGCCTGGATATTTTTATGATTTCTCCGGATTAATTGGAGTAGATGTACTCGCTGATATTGG
The DNA here is from genome assembly GCA_934725655.1 of uncultured Brachyspira sp. Taxonomy (GTDB): domain Bacteria; phylum Spirochaetota; class Brachyspiria; order Brachyspirales; family Brachyspiraceae; genus Brachyspira. Next base: position 650 of record CAKVCJ010000064.1, on the reverse strand, counting down.
ATATTACAGAAGCTCTTACAATTTTAGAGATACTGCTAATAATGGAAGTCTTGTTTCATATAATTTTGATACTTTAAATCTTGGAGGGGTGGCAAGGGTATCTATTTTATTTTTATCTTTAGGAATAGGCTCTGGAGTAAAATTACCGCTTCAGGCAAATATACAAAATGCTGATAATAAAATCAATTACAACTATGATAAAATTAAAGAAAATTTTTATAATGCTTATATACCATATATAAAATTCACAATAGATTTTAGATATTATTTAAATAGTTTTTCAGCATTAGCTGCTGGATTATATTTTAATTATGATTTTAATATAAATCAAAAACTTCCAAATTATTCAAGATATAATATATCCTCATTTGATTTTGGTTTTCAAGTAGGTGTTTATTTAGTTGGTTCTAGTGATTATTAATAATAATTGGAAAAGTAAATATGCTAAAAGAATTATTATTACCTGAAATAGAAGATTTAATAGAAGAAAATCAATGGGAAGATATTAGTGAAATATTATCTCTTTGGCAAGAAGCAGAAACTGCAGATTTAATTACTTCTATTAAAAATGAAAATAAAATTAATATATTTAAAACTCTTCCAAAAGAATATTCTATAAAAGTTTTTCCAGAGTTAGTTTCTATAGATCA
>CAKVCJ010000063.1 GCA_934725655.1 uncultured Brachyspira sp. | reverse complement strand
AAATCTGCCTATATGGTACCTCATACTATACTTTTTTGTATACAGTCATAAGATTCCTTTCTTCGGCATTAAAATAATAGCAGCTATATTTTCTGTAGTATCAATATTAAAATACTTCGATATATGGAAAAATGGACTAAATATACAAATAGCCAGAAAAACTATAAGATTATTTACAGCAACTTCAATAATTAGTTCATTCTTAGAAATAATACTATATAATATCTTCAATAAAGATGTTTTTATATATACATCTATTATAGCTATGATTGCATGTCTATTAGTAAATGGAGGTGCTGTTTCTTTAACTCTTCTTTCATTCAAATTAGCTACACTTAAATTGGACTTAGAAACTAATATTAATACATTCTATATTACAATTACTACTAAAATCCTCTATACTATTTATTTCTTTTTCTTTTCTGTTGTACTAGTATTTTTAATCTATTCAATCAATGTAAATGAAAATTTATATATAAACAATTATGTTAATACAGCATTAAATGAAATAATAAAAATAGATGACAACATATACTCATTAAATAAATATATAAAATCAGACTTAAATATCTATAATAGAGCTATAAATAATATCTATTCCAATGAATATACACAAAATAGAGATATTTTAAAAACAGAGATAGAAAATAGATTGCCTTATATAAATAGAGCATTAAAAAATAAATATAAATCAATTTATATAAACTTAGACAGAGAATTCTTAGATGCCAATTTAGCATATTCAATTACTATATCTGAAAATCAAACATCAAACAGCAATTTTTATACAATAAGAACAGCAGATAGTTTAACTTCAAATCCTATATTAGAAAACAATGCCACAAGAAGAGATTTTTACATATCAGTCATAGCTGATAACAAAAATAACATAAACATATCTGCCCATTCTCCAATAACTGTAAATAATATTCAAGCAGGGTATATCATAGCAGATATAGATATAAATGATTATTACAGCAATATGATAACAAATATTCCTGCATTAAATTTATCATATATATATTATAATTTAAATACAAAAGATATAATTTTAAGTTCAGATTCAGAAAATTTATTAGAAAATGCTAACTGGATATTAAGTGAAAAATCTCCAGATATATTAAAATATATTACAGACTTTGAATCTAAATTAGATAATCAATATTTTTATATTCCTCCAATACTCAATATAAACGGCAAGAGAACTATGGTTATTATGTATTATATGAAAGATTTAAATATTGCTGCTGTATACTATAGAGACCTTACAAATGTAATAAAGAGTTCTTCTATAGAGAGAGAAATATCAATAATATTAACTATAGTTATAGTAATATTTTTAGTAGTTTCAGGCACTTATTTATATATTATAAGGCAATTATTTAAGCCTATAGATTCTGCCACAGAATCTGCTAAGGGGCTTATCGGCGGTAAAGGCGATTTAAGAAAGAGAATATATTTCAAAAATAATGATGAAATTGGGGTATTGGTATATAATTTCAATTTATTTCTTAACGGCTTAGATAACATTATAGGGGAATTAAAAACAGAAAGTAATAATGTATTTAACGAGATAAAATTAATAGACAAGGCAATAGAATCAAATGCCCAAATGGTAAATGATCAAAGTGCAAGTATTACAGAAAATATAGCAAGCGTAAATAATATTATTAATTCTATAAAAAATGTTAGTAATTCATCAGAACAGCAAAAACATGCATTCTCATCAGCATCTATCGCTGTAGAGGAATTATTACAAACAATATATAAAATAAGCGATAATATGGAAAAGCAGGCGTCTGCCGTAGAACAAACTTCTTCTTCTATAGAGGAAATGATATCCAATATTACAAGTGTAGCAAAAAGCATTACGAAGGCGCACTCATTCTCAAAAAAATTGCTTATAGATGCCCATGACGGCGGCGACATGGTAGATGAAGTGATAGAAGCTGTTAGAGGTATTGAGGAAAGCTCTGACCAAATTAAAGAGATAGTTAATGTTATACAAGGTATTGCCGAGCAGACAAACCTTTTAGCTATGAATGCCGCTATAGAAGCAGCACATGCTGGTGAACAAGGAAGAGGCTTCTCTGTGGTTGCTGATGAAATTAGACTCTTGGCAGAACATACAGCAGATAATACAAAAACTATTACTAACATCATCAAAACTATTACTAAAAGAATAGATGAAACAGTTGAACTTGCGAACAACAGCGGAAAATCGCTTGAAAATATACTTGATATGTCTGAAAATACTTCGAGGGTTGTTGCTGAAATTAATACTGCAAACAGCGAACTTGAAATAGGCGGAAGAGATATACTTGAAACTATTAAGCACTTAAATAATATCACTATGGGTGTTAAAGAAAATGTACGCGAACAGATTAACAGCGGTGATGTGGTAGACAGCCAAATTACTCTTCTTGACCAAATTAATAAAGAGGTGGCTGAAATTATTGAGGCTAATAGTATTGGAGCTAGTGAAGTTGTTAGTACTATGGCTTTCTTAAATGAACTGTCTGTAAAAACAGCTAAAAGTAATCATGAATTCTTTATGGTTACTAGTAAATTGAGTGAAAGTTTCAATAAATTTAAATCTCTTATGTCTGGATTTATTACTAATGTTGATGATATAGAAGAAAAAACTGATGACATAGTATTAAACAATTTAGAAATAGATGATATATCTGAAATAGAAGATAATATTGAAGCAAATAAACATCATACTGAAACAGAAGATAGAATAAATTATGAAATAAAGGAACTTGAAAAAGAATTGGAAGAAAATAAGGAAAATAATGAGTTTTCTAAAGAAGAAGAAGTTTTAAAAATTTTGAAAGAAGATTTCCAAAACCCTGATATGTTTTATTAATAGAGGAACTTTACTATAATATTGGTTTTTATGTTATTATTTCAAGAATAAATTATATTATTAATATAATATTTTTCACAATAATATTCATTATATGTATTGACAATAATAAATTAATGTATATACTAAAATTTTGAGTATACTAGGAGAAATGATGTCGGTATACAATGCTGCAGAAATAGATTTAAAGCTTTTGGAAAATAATATACAAATTATTCGTTCTATGACAAAAAATATTAAATTACTTACCATTGTGAAAGCCAATGCGTATGGTCATGGTATTGTAGAAATGTCTAAGCAATTAGAGAGATTAAATGCGGATGCTTTGGGGGTTGCTACTGTAGAAGAGGGGGTAAAGATAAGAGAAGCTGGCATAAAGATACCAATAGTTGTTTTATTTCAGCATTTTAGAAATGAATCGGAAGATGTTTGTAAATATGATTTAACACCTATTATAAGCAGCTGTGAATGTTTAGATGAATATGACAGGTTTTTAAAGAAATATAACAAAAAGTTAAAGCTTCACATTAAGGTTGATACTGGACTTAATAGAATGGGGGTGAAACCTAAAGAGGTATTAGACTTAGCTAAAAAAGTTTTATCATATAATACTTTAGAGATAGATGGAATTAACACTCATTATGCGGCTTCTGATACATTTGATGATGTTTCTAAAGAGTTTACAGAGAGACAAATAAGAATTTTTAGCGAAGTATTAGATAATTTAAAAACAAACGGCATAAAAATAAACAATGCTCATACAGCCAATTCTGCTGCTTTGCTTTACTATAAGAATGCATATTTTGATATGGTGAGGGCTGGAATAGTTGTTTACGGATATACGGAGAAGCTGCATGATTTTGGATTTAAGCCAATACTTAATTTAAAATCGAGGATTGTTTTAACGAGGAAAATAAAGAAAGATGAAACAGTTTCTTATGGTATGACTTGGAAGGCCAATAAAGACACAAAAATTGCATTAATACCAATAGGGTATGCTGACGGACTGTCAAGGAAGCTTTCTAATAATTGGGAAGTAAAAATAAAAGATAAATATTATCCAATACGAGGAAAGATATGTATGGATATTATAATGGCGGATATAGGAGAGAGAAACGATATAAAAGAAGAAGATGAGGTGTTGATATTCGGCGATGATGAGAGGCTTAATGCTAATACTATGGCAAACAAAATAGACAGTATAAGTCATGAAGTATTAGTTCGTATTGGAGAGAGAGTTAAGAGAGTTTACAAAAATTAATTATATATAAAATATTTTAATAAAAAATTATTTTAAGGAGTACATCAAAATTTAAATAAACTATATAAAAAAAGGAGATTATTATGGTTGATATGATAGCAAAAATCAACAGCATTATTAACGGCTTTGTATGGGGACCTATAATGCTCACCCTCTTGGTTGGAACTGGTATATTCTTAAGCATTAGAACTGGTTTCCTACAAATTACGCACATACCTTTATGGGTAAAACATACTTTTGGTTCTTTAGCAAAGAAACAAGATGCTGATGATAATATCACCCCTTTTCAAGCAGTTAGCACAGCATTGGCAAGTACTGTAGGTACTGGAAATATTGCTGGGGTTACTACAGCAATAGTAGCAGGAGGGCCTGGAGCTTTATTTTGGATGTGGTTCGCTGCTTTTTTTGGAATGGTTACAAAGTATTCTGAGGTTATATTAGCTGTTCATTATAGGATTAAAGATGATCAAGGGCATAATCATGGCGGTCCTATGTATTATATATCTAAAGGTGCTAATTTGCCTTGGCTTGGAAGCATATTTGCTGCTTTTGCTGCTTTAGCTTGTTTTGGAGCAGGAAATATGACTCAGACTAATGCTATGGCGGCTGTTGTTTATCAAAATTTTGGTATACCTAAAATTATTACTGGAATTATTGTTGTTGCTTTAACTGCTATTATCATCATAGGCGGTATTAGAAGAATTGCTACTGTTACAGAGAAACTTGTTCCTGTTATGTGTGTTATATATTTAGTTGCAGGAATTATTATTTTGATTTTAAATATAGATAAAATTCCGCATGCTTTTCAAAGAATATTTTCTGAAGCTTTTAATTTGAAACAAGTTGGGGCTGGTTTTATGGGATATTCTATAATGATAGCTATGAAATTCGGTTTTGCAAGAGGCGTATTTTCAAATGAGGCTGGTTTAGGTACTGCTCCTATGGCACATGGCGCAAGTAATTCTAAAAACCCTATAGAACAAGGTTTATGGGGTATATTTGAAGTACTTGTTGATACTTTCTTCGTTTGTACTTTAACTGGACTTATGGCTATTATGTTCTTAGAGGCTAATCAAGGTACTACATTAAATGGTGCTGAATTAATATCTGCTTCTTTTGGGGCTAATTTAGGAAAAATTGGTTCTACAATATTAACTGTATCATTAATATTATTTGCTTTTTCTACTTTCGTTGGTTGGTCGCATTATGGTGTTGTTGCTTTAGGTTATCTCACTAAAAGAAACAGAGTAGCTTCTTATACTTATAGAATTATATTTTTAATTGTTGGTATAATCGGTGCGGTTGCTCAATTAGATTTAATATGGTCTATAGCAGACACTCTTAACGGACTTATGGCTATACCAAACTTAATAGGTCTTTTAATTCTATCTCCAAAAGTAGCTAAACTAACAAAAGATTATTTACAAGACCCTACTTCAACTATTATGAAAGATTAAAAAATAATATATAAATATAAAAAAGGCATTCATTTTTTTAATGAGTGCCTTTTATTTTAGATAAAATATCTTTTTATTAAATATTATAAACTAAACTCAAAAGTTAAAAGCGGATAATGCTGTTGAGCACCATAAACATCTCTTTCCCCTAAATCTCCTGAACATATTGGCCTTACTATAGTAATTTTTATAGCTTTAGCAGGTTTAAAATTTACTATATCTAAAATATCTTCTTCTTTTATAGAATATAGTTTAGCAAACATGGATTTATTAATAATATTAGCATTAGCTATTTTTTCAAAAGTTTCAAAATCTTTAAATATTATATCGAAGGTCAATTCATAAGGGCCAGAGTTTTTACTTCTTATAACATCAGCAACATCGAAAAGTTTCATAATAAATCTCCTTTTTTATAATCTTTCATTTCTATGGTAATACCTTCTAAAGGATTATCAACTTCCATTAAATGATAAATACTAAACACATAAACTTCACCCGCACTAAAGTCAGAAGGAGAGAAAGGAAAAGCCAAGTTGCCGGCTGTAGATTTTCTGCCTTCATAACCATAATGAAGCAAAGTTGATCTAGCTGAAGAACATATTGTGTTGCTTTCTTCTTGAGTTTTAGCTACTGCTTCTATAATGATGCAAAGCTCTAAAGAATTATCTTCGGGTAAATTTTTAAACATACCCATTACGCCGTTTTTACCATATAATTTGAAATCTAAAAAGAAATCTTTGAGTCCGAAACTCTCAAAATTATTTTTTACTCTCTCTTTTACTCCAACTATAATATCATAAATCTTTTCTATCATAATAGGGTCTTTACAAGCAGCAATAGACACTGTTCTATAACCTACTTTTTTAGCTCCTTCAAGTTTTAAAGTATATTTTTCTGAAGGTATAAATTTACTGCCTTTAACTATTACTGTTTCATCATCAAATTGTTCAAAAGTAGTATTAGTTAAATCTAAAACGCCTCCTGGGCCTGGCAATTTTAACGGATTACTTTTTTCATAGAGAGTATGTGCTGCTATAGATAAAGTAGTACATTTTCTTTTATCGCTTAAAGCTCTTATCTTAAAATTATCCTCTCCTAATATTCCAAATAAACAATCACTTCCGCTTCCAGGTGTAGCAGCTATAGCACCGCATTCCAATATTTTGCCCAAATGTATAGCAAGCCCCTTATCACAACCTTCTTTAATAGCTAAAGCTGCAAATACTGCAGGGTCATAAGAACGGCCTGCTATAATAAGCTCAGCTCCGTCTTCTAAAGCTTTTATATAAGGCTCTACACCTATTTGAGCTACTATGTTTGTAGAAAGTTCTATGTCTTCTTCTTTTAATTCTGGTGCAGGTTTGATAGGAGTGATTTTATTTTCTTTTAATTTCCTCTTAACATGTTCTTTTTTTATATCAGAATGTATTACAGCTACCTTAATACTAAGATTATTTTCTTTAATAATCTCTTCTGCTATTTCAAGATTCCATTTCAAATGCACATCAGCACCGCTTCCGCCTGCTGTACCTATGATTACAGGTATATTATGTTCAACACCTGCTTTTATCATATAAATCAAATCTCTCTTTACAGCATTTCTATCTGTAAAAGACTTGCCCTTACCCAAATAATAAGGTCCAGGATCTGTAGAGCCTGCATCTGCTGCTATAACATGCGGTTTTAATTTTAAACCCTCTTTAAAAGATTCTTCAGGAAATCCGTAACCAAGTATAGCTGTAGAAGATAATATTCTAATCTCTTTCATAATTTTCGCTATTCCTCCATTTTATATATATATGATTAATTTATAATCATTCAAAACTTAAAGCACTATTGCCGTGAGAATCTATTGCCGCAATTAGCATCATCTCTTCAACATAAAGCTCTCTAATAGCCTCAGTACCCAAATCTTCAAAGGCTATTATACGGCATTCCTTTACACAATGAGCCGTATATGCAGCAGCCCCGCCTATTGCACAAAAATATACCCCGCCATATTTTTTTATAGACTCAATAACCTCTTTAGACCTTCCGCCTTTGCCTATTGTAGATAAAACTCCTAACTCTGTAAGCTTTGGAGTGTAGGCGTCCATTCTATAGCTTGTCGTAGGACCAATACTTCCTATCACTTCATTTGGTTTATTTGGTGACGGGCCTGCGTAAAATATTGTTTTGTTTTCTAAATCTATAGGCAATTTTTCTCCGTTGTTTATCATATCTATTAATCTTTTATGTGCAGCATCTCTTGCAGTATATATATTGCCTGTTAAGCTTATCATGTCGCCTGATTTTAATGTTGATAATATTTCTTTTGTGAGAGGAGTGTTTATTTTTTTTATTTCCATAAAACCTAATACCTTAAAAAAATTTTTATTAAACTATTTACAAAACGATTTCTCTGTGTCTTGTAGCATGACAGCCTGTACACACGCATACAGGAAGCGATGTTATATGAGTGGCATACATATTTATATGCACGCATAAAGCAGTAGTATTACCTCCAAAACCAGAAGGACCAATATTCATTTTATTGATTCCTTCAAGAAGCTCTTCTTCAAGCTTTTGTAAACGTTCATCATCATTTCTTGAACCCACCTCTCTAAGCAAAGCCCTCTTAGCAATATCAACGCATTTCTCCATATTGCCTCCAATACCAACACCCACAATCATAGGAGGACAAGCATTAGCACCTGCAAGTTTTATTGTATCATAAACAAACTTTTTTATTCCCTCTATTCCAGCAGAAGGAGGAAGCATAGCAAGCCTTCCCATATTCTCACTTCCAAACCCCTTTGGAGATACTACAATCTTTACCTTATCGCCTTCAACTATATTATAATGAATAATAGCAGGAGTATTATCATTCGTGTTTTTTCTCTCTAATGGGTCATTTACAACAGACTTTCTTAAATAACCTTCTTTATATCCTAATGCCGCACCTTTATTAATGGCCTCTGTTAAACTGCCTCCTCTAAAATGAACGTCCATTCCTACATCAACATATATAATTGCCATTCCTGTATCTTGACATATTGGCTTTAATTCTTCTTTTGCTATATCCGAATTTTTTATAAGTACATCAAGTATATTTTTTGGAAGGCTTTCTTCTTCTCTTGCTAAAGATTTTTTTAATGCATTTTTGATATCATCGTTTAAATAAATATTAGAATCTATGCAAAGTTTAGCAACATTTTCTGTTATAACATTAACATCAATTT
>CAKVCJ010000062.1 GCA_934725655.1 uncultured Brachyspira sp. | reverse complement strand
AAAGTAGCATGATTCACTTCTAAATTAAGCTCAAAATATTTATCCAAATTATAATGATATAAAAACTCTAAAGTAGCAGCAGCATCAAAATCATATTGATGTTTTGTAGGCTCTTTTGGTTTTGGCTCAATAAAGAATTGTCCTTTAAATCCTATCTTCTCTTTATACTCAACTGCCATAGATAAGAAATAAGCTAAATGGTCTAACTCTCTTTTCATATCAGTATTAAGTAAAGTTTCATAACCTTCTCTTCCCCCCCAAAATACATATCCTTTAGCATCTAATTTTTTAGCTATATCCATAGTTTTTTTAGTTTGTGCAGCAGCAACAGCAAAAACATCAGCATAAGGACTAGTAGCAGCACCATGCATATAGCGAGGATTAGTAAATAAAGATGAAGTAGCCCATAAAAGTTTTTTACCCGTTTTAGACATACTTTCTTGAAGCAAATCTACTATCATATCTAATTTTTCATTAGTTTCTTTTAGAGTTTTATATTCAGGCGCTAAATCTCTGTCATGAAAACAAAAATAATTAATACCTAATTTTTCCATAAGTTCAAACCCAACTTCCACTCTCATTTTAGAAGCCTCTAATGCCTCTTTTCCATTCCAAGGTCTAATTGCCGCAGCTGCCCCAAAAGGATCAGTACTTCCAGCAGCCAATGTATGCCACCAGCTCATCGCAAAAGGCATCCACTCTTCCATAGTTCTTCCTGCTATAACTTCTGAAGCATTATATTGTTTGAATGAAAAAGCATCTTTAGAATCTTTTCCTTTATAAATAACTTTATCTGTACTTGTAAAATATTGCATTTGTTTACCTCCGATTATTAATTTGTAAAATGAATTTACTTAAACGATAAAAAATATTTAATAATAAAATCATTTTACTAATTAAGTTTAGCAAAAAAATATCTATTTGTCAAGAATAATATAGCTTTTAATTAAAAAAATCACTGTCATATAAAAAATCAAAAAAATTGATAAGTCCTACTCCTATTAAAGAAGCTTTATCTCCAAATTTAGATTTTAAAAGAAGAATATTAAATTTTGAATAAAAGTTATTATTTTCAAATATTTCTTTTTGTATATAAGGATATATTCTATCCCAATAATCAGTCATTTTACCGCTTAAAATAATTTTATTAGAATCATATATAGAAAGTAAGCTTCTTATACCTCTGCCTAAAAATTTACAGTACTCTTTTATTACTTTTTCACTTTTTTTATCATAACTTTCAAAAAGCTTATTAATATCATCAAAATCAAGTTTTTCTTTTTTCATGATATTTTTTAATCCCTCATAAGAAGCATATCTTTCAAAGCATCCTCTGTTTCCGCAGCTGCAAGGCTCTCCGTCCATAATAATAGTAAAATGCCCAATCTCTCCAGCAAGCCTATGAGCCCCTTTCAATAATTTACCATCAACTATCTGACCGCCCCCCACGCCAAAATTAGATATTGATATAAGCATATAATTATTTTTATCGGCCTCTTTTGAAAGAAAAAACTCCCCCAACACCGCACTATTTGCCTCATTCTCTAAAATAATTTCCAAATTTAATTCATTTTCTAAATTGCTTATATTAATATTTTCAAGCCCCAAATTCGTGGCATATAATATATTTTTTCTATCAAAACTAATATTTCCAGGTATAGATATTCCTAATCTTTTTATTTCATTAGATTCTTTATATTTATTTCTATAATCATTAACCACAAAGCTTATAACATTAAAAAAATTATTATTATTAACAGTTTTTTTATACTCTTTGTAATTATAATAATTGCCCGCCATATCAATAATCGATATTTTTACTAAATTAAAATCTATATCTATTGCTAAAGATTTTTTCTTATGAAGCGTAGTTTTCCAAATCTGTGCTTTTCTTCCTACCATCCCTTCTGTAAAATTTTCTTTTGTTATAAAATCGTTTCTAAACAATATATCTAAAGATTCATTTACAGTAGGTTTACTAAGCTTCAAACTTTCAACTATATCAATACTTGTAAATCTCTCTTTTTTTATACATTCTCTTAAAATATTTCTTAAAGTCTTTTCTTTCGCTAATACCTGATATTTCATAATGATTACTTTAATAAAAATTGTTTAATTTTTTCTTGAATATTAAATACCAAAAATATATAAAAATCAATTTAGAAAAACAAACTTTTTTATAAATATATATAAAAACAATTGATTTTTTACACATCTTTTTATATACTTTAAATGCAGTTATTTAGTAAAATGATTTAACAAATATTTTTTAAGGATAACAAATATGCATACATTAGGAATAGATTTAAGTACTCAAAGTATAACTCTAAGCATTATAAACTGTGAGAATTATAAAAATGAATTAAATATTTCTGCAGCATTTAATTCATTAGAAGAAATTAAAACTTCAAAAATGAATAAAGACACATTGTTAATAGATTCAAATATCAACGGAAAAGCAGAACAGGATATAAATATTTTTTTAGCAGCATTAGACAAAGCCCTATTAGAGCTCAAACAAAAATTCAATACAAAAAATATAAAAGCAATACAAATATCAGCCCAGCAGCATGGACATGTATACCTTTCAGAAAAATATAAATCAAATATAGAAAAATTAAAAAATAAATCATCAATAAATAATACTTTAGCTGAAATATTAAATGATTCATATTCTTATGACTATGCCCCCATATGGAGAACTTCATGCACTCAAAAACAATCAGAAGAATTAAGGAATGCAGTAGGAGGCAAAGAAAAAATAATTCAAATAACTGCTTCAGATTCCCCTCTAAGATTTACAGGAGCAGTAGTAAAATATAATTTTGACAATAATAAAGAGTTATCAAAAAATACATATAAAATCTTTTTATTAAATACATTTATAGCATCAATCTTAACTGCTAAAGATGATATAGCCGTAGATTTTGCAAATGCTTCAGGCATGAGTTTGATGGATTATACAAAAAAAGAATGGAATGATACTTTATTAAATACTGTATCAAATAATTTAAAAGAAAAATTAGGAAATATAAATAGCCCATCTTCTTCAGCTGGATATATAACAACATATTTTATAGAGAAATATGGATTTAATAGTGAATGTATAGTAGGTATAGGAAGCGGAGATAATCCTCAGACAAAAGTTTTATATAAAGGAGACATATTATCATTGGGAACGAGTTTTGTTTATATGCTTAATATTAATGAAGATACAAGAGATTTTTCTGGTGTATCAAATGCTATGTATGATGGTATAGAAAATCCTTTTATGATATTTTGCCGTACAAATGGCGCTATGCTTTGGGATGAAATTATGAAATTATATAATAAAAACTATAGGGAAATAACAGAATCTTTAGAAAAAAATATTGATAATATGCCTCTTATGTTTTGGCAAAAAGAAAATGAATCAGTACCTATAAGCAATGCTTTTCCTATAAAAAGATATTATACAACACCTTCTTTTGATAATGATTATAAAGGCATCATATTAAGTTCTTTAGGATTAGTGGCGCTATATTCAAAACAATTTACTTCTAAAAACAAAACAGATATTGCGGTTACTGGAGGCCCTACAAAAGATAAAGAAATATTAAAAATAATAGCTAATATTTGGCAATGCAGTATAAGAATACTCCCTTCTGGAGGGGCTTCTCTTGGGGCTGCTGTATCAGCTATTTTATTATTAAAAGAAAAAATTTCTTTGAATGATATCAGAGCATCTTTATTAGATAGCACTATAATAGAGCCTAATTATGATTTATCTGATATATATAAAAATTATTTAAATTCTATGAATGAAAAATTTAGAGAAATAACTAAATAGTAATAATAAATATTTTACAAATTATTAATTAAAAAAAATATAGTTTCCTATATAATTTGTAAGGAAAAGTTAAATTATATATTTTAATTTTTACTATATATTAAATTTCTATAGAAAACTATATTTATAAAATTTTCATTTATTAAAAAACAAACTATAATATTTATTTAAAATTATGTATATCAATATTATTTTCTAATCTATTTAACTCATCTTGTAAAAACTCTTTCCATCTCTCAGCTCTAAATATAGGTGAAGTTATAAAAATATCTTTATCTCCCCTTCCCGACATATTAACAATTATAATATCGTCTTTTGAGCATTTCTTAGCATATTCTATAGCCTTAGCTCCCGCATGGGCACTTTCTAAAGCAAATATAACCCCCTCATGCTTAGCAAAATCTCTAACAGCATTAACAGCTTCTGCATCCGTAGCACTTAAAAATTTAATTCTGCCAATATCTCCCAAATATGCTAATTGCGGCCCAATTCCAGGATAATCAAGCCCTGCCGAGATTGACATAGTGTCAGATATCTCCCCATTTTCTTTTAATATAAACTTTGTTTTATATCCTTGGGCAATATGATCTTTAGCATATTTATTATTCATTCTTATAGCATTCTCCCCAATATTTGAGCCTATCCCCCCTGCCTCAACTGCCACCAATTCTATATCAGTTCTTTCTATAAAAGGCTCAAAAAAACCTATGGCATTAGAACCGCCTCCAACACATGCGATCATAGATTTTACTTTTAGCTTCTTTTCTTCTATCTGTTTCGCTAATTCTCTTCCTATTATAGATTGAAAAGTCCTCACTATATCTGGATAAGGGCTAGGTCCAACAGCACTTCCAAGCAAATAATGTGTATCATCCAAATTTTTTACCCATTCTTCTAAAGCCTCATCAACTGCATCTTTTAATCCCCTCGATCCTCTTTTAACAGATACAACATTAGCACCATATAACTCCATAGATGCTACATTAGGCTGCTGCCTGCGTACATCTATATCTCCCATATATATAGAGCATTCCAATCCCAATTTGGCACAAGCTGCCGCAGTAGCTATACCATGCTGCCCAGCACCAGTTTCTGCTATAATTTTTTTCTTTCCCATTCTTTTAGCTAATAATGCCTGCCCTATAGAATTATTAATCTTATGTGCACCAGTATGAGCAAAACCTTCAAGCTTCACATATATCTTAGCTCCGCCTATACTTTCAGATATGTTTTTGGCATACATTAATGGTGTTGGTCTTCCCAAAAAATCACTTCTAAGTTCTTCTAACTCATTTAAAAAATCTTTATCTTTTATATAAAATTTAAAAGCTTCTTCCAATTCTATTAATTTTTTTTCAAGTTTATCGTCTACAAACCTTCCGCCAAAATTACCAAAAAAACCATTTTCACTGTTTATCATTGTGAACTCCTTTGTTAATTACTATATATAATATATTACTATATATAGTAATTTTTGTCAATAGTATTAAAATAAATTTATATAAAAATTAATTATTTAAATAATTAAAAAATATAATATAATAATAAATATTTAATTATTCGGATTTTGTATGTATGATAAAGTGAATTCTAACCCATTATATTATGAAAAGATATATAAGCTTCTTTTTAAATTTGCTGCCCCAAGCATAATATCAATGCTCGTTGGGGCATTGTACAACATAGTAGATCAAATATTTATAGGGCAAGGCGTCGGCATAAATGGAAATGCTGCCACAAATGTTGCCTTTCCGCTAACAACAATATGTGTATCAATATCTTTGTTTTTAGGACTCGGAGGAGCATCTTCATATAGTTTGCTTCTTGGAAGAGGAGAAAGAGAAAAAGCATCAACTATTATAGGAAATACAATATCTTTAGCATTTATATTTAGTATAATACTTACTATAATAGTAAAACTATTTGTAAAAAATATAATGTATATGTTTGGTTCTACTGAAGAAGTATTAAGTTACGCTATAAAATATAGTACTATAACTTCTACAGGATTTCTGCCGTTTATATTTTCAAACATGATGAGTCATATAATAAGAGCAGATGGAAGCCCAAGATATTCTATGATGTCTGTATTAAGCGGGGCTATTGCTAACACAATATTAGACCCTATATTTATATTCTATTTAAAAATGGGCATATCTGGAGCCGCTTTAGCCACCATAATAGGACAGTTTATATCTTTTGCTTTAACTTTTAAATATATATTTAAAATGAAAAATATCACACTCAGTAAAAAAAGCTTTATATTAAATATCAATAATTCTATTAAAATATTTACTTTAGGCTTATCTGGAGGCTTTAATCAATTAGCTATGATGGCTGTTCAAATTACTATGAATAATGTATTAAGCTATTATGGCAATCAATCTGTATATGGAGGCAATATTCCTCTTGCTGTATCTGGGATTATAATAAAAATTAATATGATTGTTATGGCTTTTATAATAGGCACAGGACAAGGCTCTCAGCCTATAGTTGGATTTAATTATGGAGCACAAAATTATAAAAGGGTAATAGACACATATAAATTAAGCGTATTTATAACAACTATAATGGCTGTAATAGCATCTATACTTTTTCAATTATTCCCAAGACAAATAGTTTCTATGTTTGGAGATGGAAGCGAATTATATTTTTCTTTTGCTGAAGAGTACATGAGAATATATATGCTATTTATGGTAGTTAATGGGGTACAGCCTGTTACAGGTTCATTTTTTACTTCTATAGGCAAAGCATTTAAGGGAGCTTTTATTGCTATGACTAGACAGATAATTTTCTTACTCCCCCTTATAATAATGCTGCCTAAAATATTTGGTATAGATGGTATAATGTATGCTGGTCCAATAGCAGATGCGATGGCTTTGATTGTTACTATTTTATTTATAAGAAGAGAGATTAAAAACATAAAAAAATTAGAAGAGAGTAAAAACAAATAATAATTTTTTGGAGTATTATTTATGAAAAGAATACTAAAATATATTAGATATAATATCGATCTAATATTCAGCAAAGGCATTTTATATCAATTAATGGTACTCATATTCATAATTATAACTACATTATTATTTGTAGCAATATTCATGAAAATAGCTTTTCAATATCCTATAGTAGATGGTTTTTGGGATAGTTTGATGCAGTTTATAGATACAGGCAATATCTCTGCGGCAGAAGAATCTAACGGTTTTAATGCTATAGTTGTCACTTTTTTAGCGGTTACATTTATAGGGGTTTGCGGTTGGGGTCTTCTTATAGCCATGATTAATAATGCTTTACAAGAGAGAATAAAAAATCTTAGTAATGGAAATTCTTTTATTATGGAACGCAATCATTCTATAGTGTTGGGATATGGAGAAGAAGTTTTTACTATTATTGAAGAGTTTATAATGGGAAGGTCAAAAAAGATTGTACTTCTTTCTAATTATGAAGCTTCTTATATAAAAAAAAGAATATCGTTTTTTAAAAAATATAAAAATACTAAAGTTGTTATAAGAAAAGGAAATCCGAGCAGATTTGAAAATTTACAGCTTTTAAATATAGAAAGAGCAAATAGTGTATCTATAGTTAATGAAGATGACAGCGAGTCTTTAAAAATTTTGTTGTCATTAAAAAGAATATTGCAAAAAGAAAATAAAAATACTTTAAATAAAAAAAGACATAGAATTTTAAATATATGTATGCTCGTAAACAAAAAAGAGAATATAGAAATAGTGAAATCCATAGATGACAGCGAACTTTTTAATATACATATAATTTATAAATATGAGATATTATATAAATTAATAGGTCAGAGTATTATGTATACAGGTTTAAGTAATATTTATGAGGAGTTATTTGACTATAAAGGAATAGATATAGAAATAGATACAAAACATCATTGTAATGCACTCAATTTTAAAAATGCCGCTTCAAAATATTTTAAAGATAATAAAATCTTATTAGGCATAATTAATCAGGAAGATAAAACTCTAATCATACCAAACAATGATGAAAAAATAAAAACTTCAGATAAATTAGCAGTACTCTTTAGAAGAGATGATGAAAAAAAAGAAATAAATATTACAAACCATATAAAAAATAATAATGACATCATAAAACATAAAATACTTTTAATATTAGAAGAAAATAAAGAAAAAGAAGTAATGGAAGAAATAGTAGAATATATAGAAAAAGATAATATTATAATATTACATTATGAGAAAATAGAAAAACAAGATATAAAAAAAGATTTTCTAACATCAGAAATAAAAAATAATAATATAACTAAAATAGTATTAATATCGGAAAATATTGATACAGATACTAAAGCTATGAATATTCTTCTTGTTATAAGAGCAATTATTAAAGATTATAAATATGATATACCTATACTCTCTTTAATTAATTCTATAGAAAATAGAGATTTGATATATTCTGATGATATAAAAGACTTTATAGTCAGCGGTAAATTAATAGGCACATTAATGGCTACTGCTTCAAAAGATTCTGATTTGCTTTATGTGTTTGGAGATTTGCTTACTAAAGGCGGCAATGATATTATTATGATTGCTTATAATAAACTTTATACAGACAAAGAAAAAAGATTCATAGATATATATTATAATCTCATTAATGAAGGAAAAATAGCAATAGGAATAAAAAAACTTTCTACAATAATATTAAATCCAAATCAAGAAAGTTTAATAGATGACAGCTGCGAGATTATAGTTATTTTCCAAAATGCTAAATAAAATATATATTACTCTAAAAGCTTAATTATATTTTTATGATTTTTTTGTTTAGCATAAAATAAAGCATTATTACCATCATTATTTACTATATATTTATCAGCATTAGCATTTAAAAGCAATGCTGCAACTTTGGTATGCCCTTCCATAGCCGCTAATATTAATGCAGTATTTCCTGCTTCATCTTGTACATTAAGATTAATATTTTTTGCTATCAAATCTTTAACAATATCATCATCACCAAATATAGAAGCATCTAAAAGAGTTTCTTCATCTTGAGTGAGGCTATATGCTAAACTAACAGAAAGAAATATACAAATTATTAGAAATAGATATTTTTTCATAATAAGTCCTATATAAAAAAACGACTCTTAAAAGAAACTTAAGAATCGTTTTATAAAAAAGTAATGTGGAGGTTATGGGGATCGAACCCACGACCTACTGCGTGCAAGGCAGTCGCTCTCCCAAACTGAGCTAAACCCC
>CAKVCJ010000061.1 GCA_934725655.1 uncultured Brachyspira sp. | reverse complement strand
ATAGATTAAACTGCGGATTTGTGCCTGTTAGAAAAAAAGGTAAATTACCTTGCAAAACTATATCAGAAGAATATGCGTTAGAGTATGGTACAGATTCTTTATATATGCATGAAGATGCTATAAATAAAGGAGCTAACGTTCTTATAGTAGATGATTTAATTGCTACAGGCGGTACTGCTTTGGCTATGATGAAAATGGTTGAAAGACTTGGAGGCAATATAGTAGGCTCTTCTTTTTTAATAGAATTAAAAGAATTAAATGGAAGAAAAGATATAAGCAAATATCCTGTTAATGTTTTAATAGAATATTAAACTTTTTTATTTAAATTTTGTTTAAAAAAATAAAGAATAGGAATTATAATATAACTCCTATTCTTTTTTTATTGCATATTTTATTATTTATGAAATTTATTTATCTAATTTAGCATAATAGAACTTATGAGCTCCAAGAGGGTCAAATATTACACCAGATAATTTTTTACTAATCATAATAGGGTCAGTATAGAAATAAAGAGGAATTAATCCCATATCATTCATAAGTATATCTTCTGCCTCATGCATAGCTTTCATTCTTACATTTTGATCTATAGTAGACATAGCAAGTTTAAGTTTATCATCATAATTTTTATTAGAATAACCGCCATTGTTTTGTACACTATAGCTTAAGAATACTCCAAGGAAACTCATAGGGTCATTATAGTCAGCTATCCAACCATGGCGTGCTATCATGTAATTTTTATTTTGTCTAGTATCTTGGAAGGTAGCCCATTCTTCTTGAGCTATAGTAGAATCTATATTTAAATTTTCTTTCCACATCTGCTGTACTGCTTCAAATATCTGTATATGTTCGCCGGAATTGGATTTAAACTCTATTACAGGAAATCCCTCACCATTAGGATAACCAGCTTCAGCGAGTAGTTTTTTAGCTTCTTCAACATTTTTTTGATAGTCTTCAGATTTTACGCTGTAATAATCTCCGCCTACTTTTCTAAACTCTCCATCAACATCATTAACACCGCTAGGCACCCAAGCACTTGCAGGCAGCTGTCCGCCTCTTGTAACTTGTTCTACTAAATAATTTCTATCTATTGCCAAAGTTAAAGCTTTTCTTACTCTTACATCTTTTAATACACTATTTGTAATATTAATACAATAATAATATGTACCTAAATATGGTGATATATGCATTAAACCTTCGCTTTGTAATGTTTCTATATACTGAAGAGGAGGGTTATTTGCAAATTGTATAGAACCTTCTTTTATGCCAGCTACAGCAGCAGTACCGTTTTGCATAAGTATAAATACTAATTTTTCTGGTATTATATTTTCACTATTCCAATAATTAGTATTTTTTACCATTACAAGTCTGTCATCAGTTCTTCTTTCTACCAAAGTAAAAGGACCATTACCTATATATGTATCTGGAGAAAGAGTCCAATTATCTTTATTTTCTTCTATGATATCTTTTCTAACAGGGTAAAATGTAGGAAAAGCAGCGAGTTCCAAGAAATATGCAGTAGGCGCATTTAATTTTACTTCAAGAGTGTTTTCATCTATAGCTCTTATGCCTAAGTCTGCAACAGGTTTTTTCCCTGAATTGATATCCATAGCATTTAATACAGGCTCAAATTGATAAGCATATTCAGAAGCTGTGATTGGATCAACAGCCCTCTGCCAAGAATAAACAAAGTCTTCAGCTGTGATTTTTTTGCCGTCAGACCATTTAGCATTTTCTCTTATATGAAATGTATAAGTTAATCCATCTTCACTTATATCCCAACTTTCTGCAACACCTGGGATAATTTTATTTTCTTTATCTCTAGTAGCTAAACCTTCAAAAGCATGCTGAATATATATGCTTCCATCTACTGTAGAGTTTAATGCAGGATCTATGGTTTTTGGTTCTGGCCCTACATTAATATATATTGCTCCTTCATCTGCTTTATTTCCGCCGCAAGAGATTGATATAATCATTAAAACAGATAAGAGTAATAAAGTTAAATGTTTCATAATATTTATTCTCCTATTTTTATATTAAGTTTTATTATATTTTGTATAAAGATATTGTCAATTAATATTTATAAAATAATTATATTGTTTATAATAAAATATTGTTTTTTATTTTTTCTTCGGCATTTTTAAAATATCTATCATAGGCTTTTTTGCAATAATTTTCATGCTTGCTTTTTTGATTTGTCGGAGGGTTTTCAAATTTGTATGGGCCATTTACTTTCCAAGCTGTGAGAATTCCTATATTGATTGCATTTACCGGGCATCTAAATGCACAGCTTGCACACATAACACATTTATTTTTGAATTTAATGTCTCCATTATCATCATTGTAAATATTATTAACAGGACATTTTTTAACGCATAAATTGCAATGAGTACATATATTTTTTACCTTAAAAAGGTTTCCATTAACTTTCATAGCAGGATGTTCTATTCTAAAAAGAAAAGCAATGAATCTTCCAAATGGAAATTTTTTAAGAAATACTTTTTTGTTTTCTAATATCTCTTTTAAATCTACAGCACATAATTGTTTAGCAACTTTCCACATCTTTGAAGCCATCTCATCAGTATGTCTAAATACCAAATTATAAGGCATTACATAATGATATTCATTTGTAAGAATATATCCTTTTTTATTTAATCTAACCATTAGAGGTTCTGAGGAGATATTGTTTATTGACAATGGTTCTCCTGATGTTTTTAATATGAATATTTTTTTATCTTTAGTGTTTGGAAATAATTTTATTAAATCAAAAATTGGATATGGAGCATTAAAACCATGAATAGGGTATGCTAATCCTACATAATCATAATCGTTTGGACTTGGTAAATTATCAAAATTGTCTGTGACTCTATATAAAGTTATATTTATATTATTTTCTTCAAATTTTTTTTTATATTCATTTACAACTTTTTCTGTATTTCCTGTTCCTGAAAAATAGTATATTATTGCATTTTTATTCATATTATTATAAATACCTTTTAATAATTTTTTAATTATTATAACAAAAAAACATAATATTTAAAGTTATGTTTCTATTTAAAAGTTTTTGTGAGTATACTTGACTTTTGATAATAAATAGTTAAAATATAAATAAAGATTAGGATATTTTATATATATGAATTTCAAATTAATTTTTATCACTCTTCTCAGTTCAATTTTAATTTCTTGTTACAGCCCATTTTCTTCTATTAACACTGAAGGTTTTTCTGTATACAGAGCATCTTCATCTGGAAGCGGATTATCTTCAGATTTTATAAGGGCAAGTATTGCTAAAGAGACAGAAAATTTAATAGTATATATAGAAAAGGGTGAAAGCTATAATTACAGCAGTTTAGATTTAGTTTGTGAAGAGTTTGAGAAGAATTATGAGAAAGAGAAATCAATTTACGGCAATCACACAGATGTTGATAATAATGGCAAAATTATTATTTTATTTTTAAATTTAAATCCTGAATCTGGCAGCGGTTCTATACTTAATGGCTATTTTAATCCTGCAGATTTAATAGATGGTCAAGGCAATAATGCTGATATGCTTTATATGGATTTATCAGGTCTTAATGATAATCCGAACTATATGGCTGGTACAATATTGCATGAATTACAGCATTTAATAAATTATAATGTTAATGTATTATTAAATGGAAGAGAGATGGATGTATGGCTTAATGAGGCTTTATCAGAATCTACTTCTGTTTTATTTAATGAAGCTACTATAAAAAGCAGAAATATAGAATTTAATAATATAAATTATTATTGTTTTTATACTTGGGATTTGCCTATAAATGTATTTGCTAATTATCCTTCTGCTTCTGTTTTTATGAACTGGCTTTATGTAAAAAGTTCTTATGATGAGAATGTATTTAAAAATATTGCAGCTTTCAAATCTACTTCATCATATAATAGGGTTTTATCTACAGCTGCGGCAATTTCTTCAAGCTGGGATGAATTATTACTTAAATGGATAGAAGATATTAATAATGGGGTTGTATCTGGTGCTAAAATTAATAAAATTAAAAGTACTATTAATACATCTATACCTTTATATCCTGGTGCTTTATTAGTTTTTAATTCCTATAATATAGGAAGTGTTGATACTGGAAATACTTTTCTAAAAACTAAGCAGAATGGTAATTCATTGATATTATTAAATAGTGATACATATGCTGGCAGTTATCCTACTGCTATAAATATTACATTAGCTTCTATCAGCAGTTCTATTTTAAGGAGTTCAAAATCATCAGCACAAACTAATTCTTATTTGGAAGTAATAAGTAATGCTAAGCCTAAATATAGAAATATATTATTGAAATGATAAATATCATTATTAAAAAAAGGAGCTTCAATTCATATTGAAAACTCCTTTTTATTTTCTAATATTGTTTATTAATAACTTATAGTTTCGCCTCTTTCATGAACTTCTAAGAATCTAAGCAGTTCAGCTTTTACTTCTTCTGCCGTAGATAATGTTAGAACCCTTTTAGCAAGCATAGCACATTCTTTTTTATCTAAAGATATAATCATCTTTTTTACCTCAGGTACAGATATAGCAGACATAGAAAATACATCAAGGCCTAATCCAAATAATAAAGGCACAGCAAGTAAATCACCAGCAAGCTCTCCGCACATAGATATGATAATACCATTAGAATGGGCACCGTCTATAGCCATTTTGATGGCGATAAGCACAGAAGGGTTATAAGGATCGCATATAGAAGCAATTTTTTCATTACCTCTGTCAGAAGCCAAAGTATATTGAGTTAAGTCGTTTGTACCTATAGAAAAGAAATCAGATTCTCTTGCAAAAGCTTCAGCTCTAAATACAACAGAAGGAGTCTCTATCATCATTCCCAACTCTAATGCCTCATTAAAAGCTATATTTTCTTTCATTAATTCTAATTTACATTCATTAAATATATTTTTGGCCTTTCTTAATTCTTCTATAGATACTATCATAGGAAGCATAATTTTTATTTTTCCGAAAGCAGAAGCTCTAAGCAAAGCCCTAAATTGTGTTTTTATAATAGAAGGCTTATCTAAACATATCCTTAAAGCTCTCCAACCTAAAGCAGGATTTTCTTCTTTCGGCATCTCTAAATAAGGCAAATATTTATCTCCGCCAATATCCATAGTTCTTATTGTAACAGTATGTCCGCTCATAGCCTCAGCAACTTCTTTGTATGCTTTGAATTGTTCATCTTCTGTAGGGAAATTTGTATTTTCCATAAAAAGAAACTCTGTTCTATAAAGTCCAATACCATCAGCCCCGTTTTTTAATACCCCGCCTAAATCTGCAGGAGAACCAATATTAGCATAAACTCTTATTTTTGTACCATCTTTAGATATAGCATCTCTATGGGCATATTCTTTTAATAAAGCTCTTTTTTTATCAAATTCTTCTTTTAATTTTTCACACTCTTCTATAGATTTTTCAGTTGGATTTATAATTACTCCGCCAGTATTACCATTTAATATAATAATATCTTCATTTTTTACTTCTTTAATTATTTCACCAATACCAACAACAGCAGGAATTTCTAAGGACCTTGCCATAATGGAAGTATGCGAAGTACGGCCGCCTATTTCTGTAATGAAGCCTAATGTATTATCTAAATCTAAGTTAGCAGTATCTGAAGGGGTTAAATCTCTAGCTACAACTATTGAATTTTCTGGAAGAACAGATAAATCTAATATCTTCTCTCCTCTAATATTTCTTATCCATCTCTCTGCTATATCAGTTAAATCATTAGCTCTCTCTCTTAGATATTCATCTTCCACTTCGCCTAAAATCTCTTTATATACTTCTATCCCTTTAGATAAAGCATAATCAGCAGCAACTTTATCATCACTAATAATGTTATTAACTTCTTCTAATAAATCTTCATCCTCAAGCAAAGTAATATGAGCATCAAATATACTAGCTTTCTCTTCAGAAACTTTTTTAGATGCTATCTCTTTTATTTTTTCAAGTTGCTCTTTAGTTTTATTTCTAGCCTCAAGGAGTTTTACTTTTTCTTGATTAGGGTCTTTGCATGGACATTTATTAAGCTCTATTTTTTCAGGGTTAAATATATAAATTTTACCTATAGCTATACCGGGAGATACCCCAATACCAGTAATTCTTTTTTCCATAACTTATTTTCCAATTGATATTAATCTTTTAAATTAGCTAAAAAGTCTTGTATTTTTTTCAAAGCTTCTTCTTCATTTTCACCGTCGCAATATATAGTTAGAACAGAACCTTTCTTCACTCCGAGAGATAATACTTTTAAAAGTGATGAAGCATTAACTTTCTTTCCTGCTTCATTTTCTATTTCTACTTTACAATTAGTTAAACTTTTTATAAATGTAACAAATTCATTGCCAGGTCTTGCATGAAGTCCTGTTTCATTTTGTATAGTAACTTGTCCTTTAGTCATATAAACTCCTTTTTTACATATTATATATTAAAGTATAGCAGTTTTTTATGTTTTGTCAAATAAGAAATATTTTAGTACAAAAAAGATACAATATTTATATATAAAATGCAAGTACTATAACATAAAAATTATTTTCTTCCATAATAGGTATCTATCATATTAAAATATATTCCCTGTAATACTAAATAAGGGTATATTTTACATTTTAATAGTTTTAAATTGGATATGCCGCCTGTGAGAAATATTTTACTTTTTAGATTATATTTTTCTTTGATTTCTTTTTTTATTTCTAATACGCTATAGTTTACAGCACCTATTGTGTTATAAATAGAGCCCGCTATTAAAGCATCTTGAACTTTAGTATTAATAGGATTAGGCAAATCATCAATTATACCTATATTAAAATATGGAAGAGAAGTTTTTCTTGATAGAGCAAAAGAACTAGTTTTAGTACCAGGCATAATCATACCGCCTAAAAATACAAAATCTGAAAGCATAATACTTATAGTTGTTGCCGTACCCATATCTATAACAACAGAAGCATATTTATTTTCTTCATTGAAGCCCTCTAAACATACGGAGGCATAAGTTGAAAGTATCCTATCTATCCCAACAGAATCTTTAGGCTCATACATATTATCTTTTAATTTTATATCTTTATGTGTGACTCTGTATACATCTTTTTTTAAGATATCTTTTACTGATGATACAAACATATCATTTACTTTAAAAGATACACTGCTGTAAAAAACCTTATCTATTTTTCCGTCAAAATTTTCTTTTATTTCTCTTAAAGTTTTAAATAACCCTAAAGCATTATGTTCATTAGCATTAAAATATATTGGATTGTGATCGTCATCAAATATAGCTGATTTTATTCTTGTATTTCCAATATCTCCTATCAAGTACATCCTTAAGCCCCATTATTAATATTATTGCTTTCCAAAAAATTTTTAGTTTTTTCTATCAGTAGGTCTCTGTCATTTAATTCAGGTTCATCTAATATTAAATCTAATAGATAATTAAGTATTTTACCTATCATAGGACCTTGCTTCAAATTGAACTCTTTAATTAAATCATTTCCATCGATTTTTAAATCTTTTACAGTAATAGCATTTTCTGCTTCTATAATTTTATCTATTCTTGCTAAAAGTTTTGGAATAGCTTTGCTTTCTTTATCTTTTCTATTACCGCTTCCGATTCTATCTGCTTCTCTTAATTTTAATAAAGGCTTAATATTTTCAACTCCAACAGCACGCATAAACCTTCTAACAGCACCATCAGTCCACTCATCTTGATAATAAAACATATGCTGTCTTACTAAAAGAGTCACGAACTCTATTTCAGCATTAGAATATTTTAGTCTTTTCATTATTTTTTTAGCAACAGAAGAGCCCACAACCTCATGATTGTAGTAAACAGGGTCATCTTGTTTTGATACTTTCTTTTGAACCATAGGTTTGGCAATATCATGAAATAATGCCGCTAATCGTACAAGCAAAGTCAATTGATCATTTTCTAACGGTTCTACAGCTTGTATAGTATGAAGTATATGATAATAAACATCGTATTTATGAAATTTATTCTGATTAACCCCAAAGCCTTGCATTAATTCAGGCATAATTAAAGGAAGAACCCCAGTTTTTCTAAGCAATTCTATGCCTCTGAAAGGATTATTTGATAAAAGTATTCCATTAAACTCTTCTCTTATTCTTTCAGATGCAATAGAAGCAAGCATTCCTGTAGAATGACATATAGCTTCAAATGTTTCTTTTTCTATATCAAAATTGAGTTTTGTAGCAAATCTGATAGCCCTCATTATTCTAAGGCCATCTTCGCTAAATCTTTCATAAGGATTTCCAACAGAACGCACAATTTTTCTTTTTATATCTTTCATGCCGTCAAACATATCTATCAATGTGCCGTCTAATACATTATATGCCATAGCATTAATAGTTAAATCTCTTCGAGGCAAATCTTCTTCTATATTAGAGGCATATTCTACTTTATCTGGGTGTCTTCCGTCGCTATAATTGCCGTCGCTTCTGAAAGTAGTAATTTCTACATGCATATCTTCTATTATTACTAATACAGTTCCATGTTTTATTCCTGTAGGAACGGTGTATTTAAACA
The DNA here is from genome assembly GCA_934725655.1 of uncultured Brachyspira sp. Taxonomy (GTDB): domain Bacteria; phylum Spirochaetota; class Brachyspiria; order Brachyspirales; family Brachyspiraceae; genus Brachyspira. The sequence goes on along the minus strand of CAKVCJ010000061.1, from coordinate 534 downwards.
TTCTCTGCACGTCTTCCGGCTTGGCATCTGTGGTGATGTCATATTCGTGAGGCGTTATACCCATTATAGAGTCTCTTACAGCCCCTCCTACAAGAAAGCATTTAAAACCTTCTATATGTAATATTCTTGCTATTTCTTTTATTGCATGCGGTATGGTTGTAAATATTTTTTTCACTAATTGCTATCCAACTTTTTATTTTTTATTCTTTATAGTATATACAATTTTATTTTAATTACAAATTTATAAAACTAATGAAAAACGAAATCATTATATTGATAAAACAATAAAAGTCAAATACATATTAATAAAAAATTATCAACTATTTTTTATTTCAATGTTTCTTGTAGCAATTATATTAACCCCAGCAGCATTTTGAACTACAATATCTCCAATATGAACAGGAGCAGTAACTTCTATATTTTTTAGAGCTTCCAAACATTCATTAATTTTTGATTTATCTATAGGTTCTTTAGTTTTTACAGGAAGCATTTTTAATTTTCCATTTTTTACTTTTACTATAGAAGTAACCATTC
>CAKVCJ010000060.1 GCA_934725655.1 uncultured Brachyspira sp. | reverse complement strand
TCTTTCTCTGTGCTAATATCTTGAGGCCCTGCCATATATATAATATTTCTATGCCCTAAATCTATTAAATATTTAGCAGCATTATAAGCCCCTATCTTATTATCAGAACCGACATAGTTTATATCTTTTATATCTACTTTTCTGTCTAAAAATATAATAGGAACATTCACTTTTGTTAATATTTCATTAAAATATTCACTCTTTCCTGTAGATGCCACTATTATATATCCTGATACAGCAATTTTTGTAATATCTCTAAAATTTAATATATCCTTATTCTCTTTATACTGAGATAATATTATATGATATCCATAAAGATTAGCAGTATTTTCTATTCCTTCGATTATATTAGCAAAAAAAGGATTTGTAATATCAGGTATGATTACTGATATAATTTGTTTGTTTTTAATATTTTTTTTTATAGTATAACCGTCAGAATTAGCAATTTTGTTTATTTTGTTTTTTATTTTTTCGTCAACACTGCTATTTCCATTTAATACCCTAGAAACAGTTGCAATTGAAACGTTTGCTTTTTTAGCTATATAGCTTAGTGTAATTTTTTTATCGTTCATATTAGCACATTAATAAATATATATTTTTTATTAATATAATATTAAAAGTATAATTTGTCAACAATGCAGAACATTTATTATTTTTCAGAAAATTTTCAGAAAAATTTCTGAAAAAATAGAGAAAAAAATTGACAACCGCCCCATTATTCATATACTATTACTTGTATATGAAAATAAAAAATATTAACGGAAGTTTCAAACATGAAAAAAAACGGAATAATTAATACGCCAATATCTCAAATCCTTACAAATATGAGACACACAGATTCTATATGCATATCCGACTTAGGATTGCCTTGTCCTGATAATGTGAAAGCTATAGATATATCTTTAAAAATGGGCTCTCCTTCTTTTATGGAAGTATTAGAAGAAGTTTATAAAGACTTAAAAATAGAGCATATTATATTAGCCGAAGAAATCAAAACTAATAATAAAGATATACATGAACAAATATTAAAAATCTTTAAAGATGTATCTATTGAGTATATAAGTCATAATGATTTTAAGAAAAAAACACAAAACTGTAAAGCTATTATTAGAACAGGAGAGGCTACTCCTTATGCTAATATAATATTACAGTCTGCTTGTATATTTTAATAAATTATAGGATTATCAATTATGAAAATAGAAATGAAAAATATTATGAAATCCTTTGGAAAAGTAAAGGTATTGAATAATGCTAGTTTTTCATTAGCAGATGGAGAGATTCATGCTCTTATGGGGGAAAATGGGGCTGGAAAATCTACTTTAATGAAAGTTTTAACAGGTGTTTATAGTAAAGATGCGGGGGAAATATTTGTAGACGAAAAAAGCATTTCATTTAACCACCCTAAAGAAGCTGAAGAATATGGTATTGTTTTTATATATCAAGAATTAAACAGCTTGCTTGATATGACCGTAGAAGAGAATATATTTCTTGGCAAAGAGATTTATACTAAATTTGGAATTTTAGATAAAAAAACCATGCAAAACAAAGTAAAAGAAACATTATCTATTTTGGGAATGAATTTAAATCCAAATGATAAATTATCTGATTTGTCTGTAGGGCAAAGGCAAATGGTTGAGATAGCAAGAGCATTAATATCTGAAATAAAAGTAATAATAATGGATGAACCTACTGCCGCATTAACAATAAATGAAACAGAGCATCTATTTAAAATAATTAATTCTTTGAGAGAAAAAGGTGTATCTATTATATATATCTCTCATAGAATGGAAGAAATATTTGAGCTATGCGATAGAATTACAATAATGAGAGACGGAGAATATGTAGGAACCAAAAATATAAAAGATACAAATATGAATGAAATCATTAATATGATGATAGGAAGAGATATAGGAGACAGATTTTCAAAGACAGATAATGAAAAAAAAGGAATAGCTTTAAATATTAAAGAGCTTTCATCTGGAAAATATTTTAACAATGTATCTTTTAATGTAAGCTATGGAGAGATATTAGGTGTTTATGGTTTAATGGGGGCTGGCAGAACGGAAATAATGAAAACAATATTTGGAGTTTTGCCTTTAGATTCTGGAGAAATAGAATTAGACGGAAATAGAGTAAGCATAAAAAATCCTAAAGAAGCCATAAAAAATGGAATAGGTTTTATTACAGAAGATAGAAAAGTAGAAGGCTTGATGTTAAATGAAACTATAAAAAATAATATATCTTTGAATAACTTTCAAAGAATAGTAAGAAATAATTTTATAATAAGCAAACAAAAAGAAACTTTTACAAGCTCATTTGCGGTTAGAGATTTTAACATAAAATGCAGCGGAATCAATCATATATGTAATAATTTAAGCGGCGGCAATCAGCAAAAAGTAATATTTGCCAAGTGGATATTAAGCAAGCCGAAAATTCTTATATTAGATGAACCTACAAGAGGCGTAGATATAGCATCAAAAAAAGAAATATACACAATGATGAATGATTTAGCTTCTAAGGGATTAGCAATGATTATGGTTTCATCGGAGCTTCCTGAAATTATAGGTATGAGTGACAGAGTAATGGTTATACATGAAGGAAAAGTAGCGGGATTTCTTGATAGAAGTCAGGCTACAGAAAAAAATATTATGATATTAGCAACTGGAGGACAACTGTGAATACTAAAAATAAATTAAAATATATTCAAGATTATGGTTCATTTATCGCTTTAATATTATTAATAATAGCTATAAGTATTATAAGCCCTGATTTTAGAACTATCAATAACTTTTTATCTTTATTAAGACAATCAGCAATTAATGGTTTAATAGCTTTTGGAATGACATGTATTATTCTTACAGGCGGAATAGATTTATCTGTAGGTTCTATATTGGCATTAACGAGCATAATATGTGCTCACACCATTAAATTAGGGCTTCCTGCTCCTTTAGCGATGTTAGTAGCTTTAATATTTGGAATAATATTAGGCGTTATAAGCGGATTAATGGTAACAAAATCAAGATTGCAGCCATTCATTGCAACATTAATAACTATGACAGGATATAGAGGCTTAACTATGATAATAAGCGGAGGTAAGCCTATATCAAGACTTGGAAATAATTTTTTATTAAATCATATAGGAAAGGGGTCTTTTTTGGGAATACCTACTCCTGTTTGGATATTAATTGTATTCTTTGCTATATTCTTATTTGTATTGAAAAAAACAGTATTTGGAAGACAGATATATGCTACAGGAAGCAATGCTAATGCTGCTGAATTGGCGGGTATAAACATAAATAAAACTAAATTAATAGTTTATGCAGCTTCAGGATTTATGTCTGCTTTATCTGGTTTAATATTAGTATCAAGATTAGGTTCTGCTCAGCCAACTTTGGGAGAGGGATATGAATTGGATGCTATAGCTGCTGTTGCTTTAGGCGGAACAAGTATGACTGGAGGAAGAGGTAAAATTACCGGTACTTTAATAGGAATACTTATTATAGCGGTATTAAATAACGGATTAAATATTATAGGGGTTTCATCATATTACCAAGATGTTGTTAAGGCATTGGTAATATTCTTAGCAGTTGTTTCTGATAGAAATAGATAAAAATAGATAAAAAATAACAAATATATAAAAAGGAGAAAAATCATGAAAAGAATTATTTTAATAATTTCATTATTATCAGTATTTATGTTTTCATGCGGTTCATCTAACAGCAATGAAGGAAACAATAATAATAATGGAGTAAGCGTTGGATTATCTGTATCTACATTAAATAATCCTTTCTTTGTAAGTTTGTCAGAGGGGGCTAAGGCTAAAGCTAAAGAGCTTAATATAAACTTAAATGTAGTTAATGCTTCTGATGATACTGCTAAGCAGGCAAGCGATATAGAAGATTTAATATCTAAAAATGTCAAAGTTATTATAGTAAATCCTGTTGATTCTGATGCTGTTGCTCCTGCTGTTGAAAGTGCAATAGCGGCAAATATACCTGTTATAGCATTAGATAGAATTGTTAATGGAGTTGAGGTTGATGCTCAAATAGCTTCTGACAATGTTGCGGGGGCGAAAATGGCTGGAGAATATTTAGTTGAATTAATAGGAGAAAAAGCAAAAGTTGCTGAACTTATAGGAATACCTGGGGCTTCTGCTACTATAGACAGGGGTAAGGGTTTTCATGAAGTGGCTGATAATAAATTAAATGTTATAGCGAGTCAGACTGCTAATTTTAACAGAGCCGAAGGATTAACGGTTATGGAAAATATATTACAGGCTAATCCTGATGTTAAAGGGGTGTTTGCTCATAATGATGAAATGGCTTTGGGGGCTTTAGAGGCTGTTAAGGCTATAGGAAAGGATATAGTTATTATAGGTTTTGATGCTACTGATGATGCTGTTTTATCAGTTAAAGAAGGTGATATGAAAGCTACTGTTGCTCAAAAGCCTGATTTAATGGGAGCTATAGCTGTTGAAACTGCTTTAAAAATTATTAATGGGGAAACTGTTGAAAAAAACATACCTGTTGAAGTTACTTTAATAAAAGAGTGATTATAAAAAATAAATAAAAGCGGTAATAATTAATTATTACTGCTTTTTAATTTTAAGAGATTTAATTTATGAGTAAAAAAATTTTAGTAATAGGAAGTATAAATAAAGATTTAGTGATAACAACTCCTCGCTTTCCTAAAGAGGGAGAAACTATACTTGGTAATAATTTTGCTACAAGCAATGGAGGCAAAGGTGCTAATCAGGCATGTGCGATAGGTAAATTAGGCGGAAATGTAGCTATGCTCGGTGCCATAGGCGATGACAATTTTGGCAAAGACTTATCAAATGCTTTATATTCCAACAATGTTAATATAGATAATTTATTAGTAAAAAATAATATTTCTACAGGCATAGCAGTAATTACTGTTACTAATGATGGAGCTAATCATATTATAGTAGCACAGGGAGCTAATGCTTTAATTACAAAAGATGATATCAAAGAAAAATTGATTTCATCATTTGATATAATAGTTATGCAATTAGAGATACCTTTAGAAATAGCAAAGCATGCGGCATCTATTGCTAAAAAACTTGGTAAAATTGTAGTACTAAACCCTTCTCCAGCTGTAAAGCTTGACAAAGAATTTTTAAGCTGCGTAGATATACTAATTCCAAATGAAACCGAAATAGACATCATAGGCGGCATAGATTATGTATTTGAATGCGGAGTAAAAAATATAATACTTACTTTAGGTGCTGACGGATGCGACTTTATAACAAAAGAAAGCAGAAAACATTTTAAGGCACATAAAGTTAATGTTGTAGATACTACCGCTGCGGGAGATAGTTTTTTGGGCGGAGTTGTGAGAATGATTTCTGATAATAAAAATATAGAGGAGGCTATTGATTTTGCTTCTAAGGTCGCAAGCATAGCTGTTACAAGAAAAGGGGCTATTGACTCTATACCAACTTACAATGAAGTGATTAACTATTAATTTTTTTATATTTAAAATAATTAAAACTTATTTTTTATATACTGTGCTATAGTATATAAAAAAATAAGTTTTTTTTTATTTTTCGGGAACTTTTATTTATCATACGCGTCTAATAAAGCATAAGAAAACAAAAAATAATAAAATAAATATAAAGGGAGATTAAAAATGAAAAAAGGATTTATAATTTTAGTTTCTATAGCAATCATGGTATTTGGTTCTGTGTCATTATTCGCACAATATGGTATGGGTTATGGCAGAGGATACGGCATGGGATGCAATTATAGCAGAGGATATGGTGCTGGTTATAGATATGATGATAGAAGATATTATAATCAAAGATTTAACGGCTATAATGGATGTTATTATTACAATAATGAATATGTAAAATAATTAAAAAAATAAATATAAAAAAACATACAACTAAAGGAGAATTAAAAATGAAAAACATTAACAAAAAAGTATTAATATTAGTTTCTATAGCAATCATGGTATTTGGTTCTGTATCATTATTCGCACAATATGGAAGAGGTTATGGTATGGGCTGCGGAAGAGGATATGCGAGAGGATACGGCATGGGATGCAATTATGGCAGAGGTTATGGTTATGGAAGAGGATATGGTTACTACAATAACAACCTCACTCAAGAGCAAATTAATCAAATACAAACTATAGAAAGTAAATATTTCCCTCAAATAGATGATTTGAGAAGAGAAATATATAATAAAAACCAAGCTATAAATTTAGAAATGAGCAAACAAAACCCTGATCAAAATGCTATAAATAAAGCAATAGATGAAAAAGCTAAAACATTATCTGATTTAGACAAATTAAGAGCAGAGTTTTTCTTAGAAATGGATAAAGTGTTTCAAGTAAAATAAAAAAATATTTATAGTTAAATAAAAATACCTGCATAATATTTGTGCGGGTATTTTTTTATTTTAAATATATGATTTAATAATTAATATTAGACTTGTTTTAAAACTAAATAAATATTTTTTACTATAGTTTTTCTATTTATAACTGGGGCTTTGTCCCTCTGCGAAGCGTCCCCGTAGGGTAAAACCCAGTTCTTTTGCCGACGCTCTGCGTGCCTGCGGCAAGGCGCCTACTCGGTGCGACCGAAGGGAGTCCTTCAGGGCGACCGTAGGAAGTGCATTCGGTATTGCCACAAAGAACCTTATATCCTTAGGATACGCTTCGCTAAGAACTGCATTTTTTGAACATTAAAACCATAATTTATACCTGAAATTATATTGGAAATTATAAAACCAATCTTGTCAAGTACTTTTGAAACAAGTCTATTAAATTTAGAATAAACTATGCAATATTTTCAACTCTAATTAACATAACAATAGATATTTATAGATAGTAGAACCGATAATAAATCATAGAGGTTTTAAACAATGAGAAGATTTTTATTTATTATTTTATCGGTAGTATTTTTTGCTGCTTTAGAAAATTTATATTGTCAATACACAGAAATTACACAAGAAGATATTGTTATAGAGAAATTAGTTGAAGGATACCAAATAAATATAAGAAAAAAAAATAATATAGATAGCATAAGATTACTATTTAAACTACAAAACAATAAATACTCATACCTTTATATGAATCAATCATCTGATGCTAACTCATTAATAAATATAAATGAAATATCAATACATAGTAAATTAGGAACATCTTTGCAAACATCTATACCAGAATCAGTATATTTAGATACTAATAATGGAAGTGCTAAAATAATATTATCTGAAAACACTCAATTAATATTGGAAGCTTTAGATAATAATGGCAATATAGTAACAGACGCCAAATTCTTATTTAAAATAAATAATAATAAAAAAAATAATCCCATAATAACATTAAGAAATGTAGAAAAAGAAGGAGATTTATACGCTTTTTATCTTTACTATTCAGGCGGAGAAAATGGGAAATACGCTTTTTATGTGAGAGAAGGTCTAACAAATACTACATATAAATTAATTAAAACTTCATTCAATTATGCTGTACAGGCAGATAATAATGGAGTAATATTAGAAGATACATATAACAGCAAAATAGGCAAACAGCTTTATATAAAAGCATACTTCAAGAAATTACCAGAAGATAGATATTTGTCATTTAATGTATTTAATACTAAAGGTGAAACTTTCACTTACCCTATAGATTATATAATAGAAAACAAAATAATGGAAAATACCACAAATAATACAACAGTAATAGAAGAAAAAATTGATGCTGTGCCTATAATAGAACCTCCTAATCAAGAAATTATAGAGCTAAATACAAATGAAATGATAGTAAGCAAAAAGAAAATAGATAACAACATAGAAAGAAATTTTTTTGACGGAGAAGCAATAGATTCATTAAATAATGCCAGTGAATTACAAAGTCATTATGCTGATGATGAAAAAGATTTAAAAACGCAAGTATATAATATCATAGATAAATATAATTCAGCAGTAGATTTGGTATTAGTATTGGATACAACAGAAAGCATGCATCCATATTTAACTTCTATAAAAGATGAAATTAAGGCTATAAGTAAAAAAATATTTAAAAAAGATGTTAACTCAAGAATTGGTTTTTTACTTTATAGAGATATAAACGATGTATACCTCACTAAAAAAATAGATTTTAATAATAATATTAATAGTATATATAGGGATGTTAATTATTTTTATGCCACTGGAGGCGGAGATAAAGCAGAACCTATGTATGAAGCAATACAAGAAGCTTTAGAAGATTTTGATTATAAAAATGAAAATAAAGTAATAATAGTAATTACAGACGCTCCTGCAAAAGTTATAGGCAAAGCCAATTTAGAAACTAATAGAAAAACAGCAAAAGATAAAAATATCAAAATAGAATATATTCTTGTTAAAGAAATTAAAAGAAATATAGAAAATATAGAAACGCCTATTTTCTAATTTAACAATATTTATTTGTATTTATAAAAGAAGAGATGTATTTTTAAAATAAATATTTAATGATTATCAGAATTTTTTTAAATAAAAAACTCTATTTAGAAATAGAATCATCTTCCCATATTTTCGGCACCATAGAAGCATTTGAATATATATGGAAGAAACGCTGCAATTCTCTTTTATTAAAATCTCCATTAGCTATCATAATATCTTGCTCTTTATCTCCAGATTTCATTAAATATCCAGTATATGAAAAATCATTTTTAAATAAAAAATTTTGTAATTTAATTTTTTTATTATAATCAGCTCTATTTATAGAAATGATTATTTTATGATTTAGATATTTTTCTTTAATAGCAGTTAATATTTGAGAACCATATCCCTTAGAACGAACATCATCATCAACAGCTAAAAAAAATATAAAAACTATATTATTAAGAGTAGCCATATAAGTAAAGCCGATAAAGTTTTCATTATCATAAAAAGCAAAAAAATCAGTAGTTTTAGTAAAAGACATTAAAATAATCATCCAAAAAGGTATTCTCTCATTTTTATCAAAAGATGATGTATATAATTGTTTTACTTTATTTCGAGTATTTCTTCTATTTGCTTTTTTAATAATTAGTTTCATATATTTTTAATACAAAAAAACCAGCCGTAAGGCCAGTTAATAGTGAAGTATAGAATATCTATAAAAGTTCTTTCAAATATGAATAGCAGTAAGAGTTTAAAAGGACAAACTCCGAATAAAGGAGGTGATCCAGCCGCACCTTCCGGTACGGCTGCCTTGTTACGACTTCACCCTCATCATCAGTCCCACCTTCGACGCCGCCCTCCTTGCGG
>CAKVCJ010000059.1 GCA_934725655.1 uncultured Brachyspira sp. | reverse complement strand
TTATAATATCAGAAGAATTGCCGCTTAAAATAATAGAGCCTTTTAATTTAGAATCTCTTATAAACCTGTCAAGCCATAAATTATTTTTTTTCTCTTCCATATTAAAGCTCCTTATAATGTCCTTTCATTATGCTTATCAATATCTATAGCCCCTTTAGATATTTTATCAGGATTTTCCCATAATACTTTTTTGTCTGATAATTTTATAGAATAAATTTCTTCTAAATCCTTATTAAATTTATCTATATCTTTCACGCATGTTAAGCCTTCATAATTATCAAAAATATATTCCAATTTTCCATTAAGAGAAACCTTGCATACAGCTCTTTTTCCTGAAGGTTTTTTAGCTATGATTTTTACTATTCCTCCATTATCATCTTTTATTAGTTCAGGATAAGAAACTTCAAACTCGCTTCCTTTTAACGATTTTATTATAGATTTTACTACCTCTCTTCTAACTTCTTCTGTTATGCGTATATCATCTGTTTCTTTATCTATTGCTTCAATATCTTGTACTACATTCTCAATATTATCTGAATCATTATTCAAAGACTCTTTAGCTGTTTCTATTTGCTGCAATAATTTATCTCTTTTTTCAATATTCTCTTTGCTTTCAATATTTTCTTTTTTTAGATTATCTTCAATATCTTCTATTTTTGTCTGCAGTATTCTTTTTTCTCTCTCTTTTTCTTTTTTAGCTCTCCATTCACTCGCATTTGTATTTGCTTCATCTATAATACTTTTTACTCTGCTTTCTATTTTTTTTCTGTAAACTCCCATCTCTTTATCTGTAACGCCTTCATCGTTCATCAATTCATCTCTTAAAGCATTAAATTTATCTTTGGCAAAATCAATTAAAATAATATCATCTATACTCATTATGGTTTTATTGAAATAATCTAAAATAGCCTGCTTATTTTTATTTTTTTGTTCTTTTATTATTCTTTCTTCTTCTCTTTTTCTATTTAACGCCTCATTTCTTAAATAGTTTATATCAGAAGATAATTGATAGCTTAAATTTCTTGCTTCAAAAGGGTTCGTATTAACTATTTCTTCTATTATATTAATCTGACTATTAATATTTGCTATAGATATATATTTATCAAGCCCTTCATTAATCATATTTTGCAGAGATTGTCTATGTCTTGCAATAGCATTTATTACATTTTTTTGGGCATTCTGTCTTGCTATTTCTTCGCGTCTTAGTCTTTCAAGTTCATAATGGTATTGCTCATGACGGCTCATAATAAAACTCCTTTATCTGTTTTTATTTTTCTTTTTGTTTTTACTGCTATTATCAGTAATATTGTTTTGAAGTTTGTTTTTTATAGTTTTTAATTTATCATTAATTATGATGCTGCTTATAGATGTTTCTTCTATACCTAATTTATTTGAAATATCTTTTATTTTTTTATCTATATTATCTAAATTATTTTTAATATTGCCGTTAATGGTATTAATCTGTTTTATATCTTCAATAGAATAATTATTATTATAAATATATCCTTCATCCAATTTTAAATTGTTTTCTATACTTTTTATATTGTTTGCTATGCTATTAACAGCATCTTCTGCAAATGATAATTTTTCAAATCTATATTTAGTGTCTGATATATATTTTCTTATCATTTCTATAAAAGCATTTTTGTATAAATTTCTTGGTATACTGTCTATATCTTTAATATTTATTTTTAATCCATTTAGAAAATTAAATAAATTATTTGTATCAGCTAAATTGGCAGATATTATATTATTCTTTTTTATTATACTTATATACAATTTAGAAATAATATCATTGTTGTTTAATTTTGAATGTACATCTTTTAAATATTCTATAAGTGTGTTTATATTCTTTATGCTGTTAGCTTTTTTATTGTATGAAAGTATATAATTAATAATTGTTTCTCTATTATTATCTTTAAGATTTATTTCTTTTGCCTGATTAGTAATTTCGTATAAAAAATCAACCGCCTCATTAAAATTTTCTTTACTGTTAAATATTTCCAGAATATTATTTCTAAATTCATCAACACCCCCTATAAATAAATTTACAAATAGTATTCTTCTATCTTTATTCTGATACTTATTGATAATATCTTTTATTATTGAAGTCAAATTACTATACTTATTATTAACAGCATATCCTAAAACAATATTCCCATCTCCAAAATCATTATGAATATTAAAATTTGCTATATTGATATTAGTTTTATCTTTATTTAAAGCAATACAATTTTCTAAAGGCATATCTTCATTTATAGTGATATATATTTTTTTATTATTTATATCTATACTGAAATCATCGGCTCCGTATATCAATATAAAATCAGCGTTTGTTTTAATTTCATCTTTATATAATTTTTTATTTATTATAATATAGTCTTTATTTTTAAATATATTTTGTAGTTGTTCATTTATTCTATCTGATGCATATATATTAACTAAATTTGGAAAAATACTATAATCAAAATCATTGAATTCAAAATCATAATTATTTGTAAATATCTTATTTATATTTTTAATTATTATTTTGTTAATATTTTCAGATTCTTTTCTATTTTTTAATTCTATTTTACCATCTTCAAGTAAATGAATTTCATCTTTAATATTGCTCCACAATATTGTATGTTCTCCTCTGATTATATCTTTTATTTCTGATGTTTCCTGAAGCCAAGGAAATTTATCTTTATCTCTATAGCTTTCTATAATTTCTTTTGCTTTATTATAATCAAATATTATTTTTGAATCATCATAATTTTTATCACCTTCTTTAATGTCTTCATCTTCATTATTTTCATCAAAATCTACTAATTTTATACCTTTGGCTTTGCTGTCTAATTTATTATTATTATTATATAGTTCAAGTTTATGTTCGAGTACATCAGAAAGAAAAGAAACTCTTTCATTTCTATCTTCGCCCGGTAATAATCCTTCACTTTGTAATTTTATTCCTGTTTCTGATATTTTTATTTGTGATAATTTTATATCTCTTAAAGAGAGATTCTTATTTATAAATACATCATCTGTTTCTATGGCTTTCATATTAAACAATTCTATTAAAGAGTCTTTTATAAGTAAGTCTGAATCTGGTATATAGAGAAAATTTTCAATTATTTCTTTTAGAGATTTTTCATTATATTTTTCATCATATTTATGGCTTAACAATTCTAATATAATCCATTCCATTGTTATAGATTTTCTTGATGTAAAATGATGAACAATAGAATCAAATTTTATATATGGCCTTGAAAAAGATATATCTGTTATTTTCATTTAATTATCCATTTTATTATTGTATTTTTTTAAAATATTTCTCGCTTTTTCATGCGATATTACACAATCACTATTAAATAAACAATTTTTATAAATTAAATCAGCTATTATTTCTTTATATACTTTCTTATTTTCTTTCCCTTCTCTGTCCATATTAGGAAGTTCCACATTTAATTTTTCGTATAATGTTTTGGCTCCTACTATTATTAAAGCTTTTTGAGCCCTTGAGAAAGCAACATTCACCCTTTCAAAAGCTGTAATATGTTTAGATTTTGATTTTCCTGTTTGAGGATTTCTTACTAAGCTTACTATTACTATTTCTTTTTCTTTACCCTGAAATCTATCAACTGTATTGATATCTATATATATTGAAGAAAAATCACAGCCTTTTCTTTTTTCTTCTTTCAGTATATTTCTAAGTTTATTCACTTGAAGCTGATATAAACTTATTACTCCTATTGTAGGTTTTTCTTCCAAATTTAATTTTTTATATGCATTAGCAATTTTTTTTAATAACTCTATTATAATATTTATTTCTAATATATTATAATAAGAGGTGCTGTTTTTATAAGTGGATTCATATATGTTTTCGTATGTATTTTCTGATATTTTTATTGAAGATGAATCTATCCAATAGGCATGTTTATTTGGTAATATAAAAGGTAAATTATCTATTCTTTTTATTTCTAATTTATGGTTTTTAAGTATGTTTTCTTTATCTTTTGGTATTCCTAATTCTAATCTGCCTTCATAGAATCTGTTTATAATATTCATTATGTCACTATGCATTCTAAATTGAGTTAATAATGAATGTTTTATTTCTTTAGGTGCCTTTTCAAAATATTCTTTAAATATTGAAGAAGTTACCATCTTTTCAAATTTATTGAAATTCTCTTCTGTAAGTATATTTCTTATTTCCTTATTTTCTTCAATATCCTCTATAGTATCAATAATTTCTTTATAAGATTTTTCATACTCTCCAAAAAGAGGGGGAAGCTGTCTATGGTCGCCTACAAGTATTACTTTTTTTGATTTAAGCATTGGTATTAATAATTCAGCAGGGGTTGCTTTACTAACTTCGTCTATAATAACTACATCAAAATAATTAAAGCCTTTTTCTTCAAGAATCCTTGTATTTTCTGTGCAGGAAATACCTACAACATTACAAGAGTTTATGTATTTATCTTTAAAAAATGCATTTTCATATTTTATATCTGTATTGTTAAGCTTATATTTAAATTTATTAATAAGATTTTCAAAATTATTTCTAAAATCTTTATCTTCTTCTATGCTTTTAGAAATTTCTTCTCTTTTTGATAATAATATATTATAAATTTCATCATTATGTGTTTCATCAGAAATATTATTTTCTTTTTTTATATTACTTATTTTCTTATTATCTTCATTTAAGCTCTTTATGAGATTATTTTCTTCTTCATTTATAGTTCTTATTTCGCCCTCAGCTGTTTTTAACTGATTTTCTAATTCTTTTGTATCTTCTTCTTTTTTTAGTGAATCTTTATAAGTATTAGAATATTCTTCTATATTATCAAATACTTTTTTTATTTCATCTATTTTTGAAATATTTTTATTTATATAGTTTTTTATAATATTAGTATTTTTGGTGTTATTATATTCGCTTATTATACTTTCATCTAATATTACTTTATAAATCTCTTTTAATTCAAAACTATTAGTTTTTAATTTATCTTTATCTTGTTTTAATTTTTTCAATTTTGTTTTAAAGCTATCATAATCTTCATCAGATATATTATCATATTTCATTTTATCTATTATATTAGATATTTCAGCATCTAAAAGTTTTAGTTGAGGAGAAATTGCACTATCCTCAGAAGATTCTATATCCTTCCTCATCTCATAAAAATGATTAATATTTCTATAAATATTTTTTAAACCTTTTGTAAGTATATCGTCTGGCATATCTATATTGATATTTAATGTATCTAATTTAATATTTTCTAATGAATACATAAATTTATTTATATCGTTTAATATCAAATTAATATAATCTTTTGGCAATATTATAATATCTATATCACATTTATCTTTTATAAATTTATTAAAAAGAGTTATTTGATTTTTTATCCTATTTAAATCATTATTTTTTATACGATTAATTTTTTCATTAAAAGTATTTATATCATTATATAATTTTTCTTTTTTTTCTTTTAGAGTGTTTAATTTATTTTTATATTGATTTATTCTTTCTATATATTGATTTATATCTCTTAAAGCCTTATCTAAATTGTTTATTGTTCTTTCATTATTTTCCCATTTATTTAAATAATTAGAATCTAATTTATCAGCAATATTTTTAAAAAAGTAATTTAATACTTTATCTTCTGTCATATGTTCTATATCTTCTGTGCTTTTTTGTGCATTAAGTCTTATAGCTCTTATAATAGGCTCTTTAGCAAGTCTTTCTAAAGCATTGTCAACTGCTAAATTAGTTTGAGAAGCTATCAATACTCTTTCTCCTCTTAAAACAAATTGATATATTGCCTCAGCTATAACAGTAGTTTTTCCTGTACCCGGAGGGCCTTGAATAAGACAAACATCTTTTGCAGCAAGCATTTTTATAATAGCCATCTTTTGTTCATTATTATTTTTTATGTCATTATTTAACCATTTATCTATTTTTATATCATCAATATTTGGTATTTCTGCCATTTTTATATTAAATAACCATAAAGGAAGATTAGGACAATAGCTTTCATCTTTTCTTAATCTTGCTATTGCCGATTGAAGCCTTCCTATCAATACAAAATCTCCTACAGCAGATAATGCTAAAAAACCATCATTTTTAAATTTATTTAATACTTTCTCTTCAACATAAGCCTTTACCACTTTTTTATCTAAAATATCATCTTTAATATTATTTTTTAATTCGTCTAAAATACTTTCTTCTATTTCAAAAGCCATTTCTATTAAATACGGATTATCAGAAATGGATTCTATATTTTCTTTTATATCTTCAGGTATATAAAAATCAAAGCCTTCTATTCCTTCTTTTTTATTTTTTTGTTTTAAGTTATTTAATTTCTCTATTTCTTCTTTAGATGGATTATAATTCATCTCTTTTATTATTCTTACATATCTCCCTAAAGGTATAGCATCCCTATTCTTTCTGCTTTTTTCATTAAATTTAAATATCCATTCATTTGATGAATATTCATTGTCAAACACTTTTATATTTTCTCTTTTAATAAAATATCTTCTTATTTTATCAAAATCATTTTTTGAAGGAGCTGCCAAATGAAATATAATATACTGTTTATCTTCATCAAAATAGAAATTAAAATATTTTATGCCGACTAATCTTATTTTTACAAGCTCTTTTCTCCAATCTAAATACTTACTCCAATCTTCAAGATTTCTATTTAAATGCTCGGCAATAGATTTATTTTTAGTACTGTTAATCAATTCATTTAAATATTCACCTCTATGACCTGGAGGAATATTAGTATGATAAGGAGTAATATTTATCTCAGTTTCAAATTCCTTACATCCCTCATAGTTTCCTATAACAACTATTTCATTTATGACAAAAAAACCTATACTTACATATCCTCTGAAAGACAAAGTTAAATCATCACTAATATTCTCTTCTAAAAATATTGTCTTTTTAGGTCTTAAATATAATTTTCTCGATTCTTTTGCTTCACCTTTTTTATCTATATATGTATGGGAGGCATTTGTAAAATAACAAGTATTATTATAGCCTTCCAAAAAACATTTTTCTAATAAATAATTTAATTTTTTGTTATTATCTTCTATACCATAAAAAATATGGGGAAAGTTTTTCTCTAATTCTTTTATACTATTATTAAGCTTTTCAGTATCATTATTACTATATTGTAAATATAATTTTTTTCCATTATCATTAAAATAAATATCCTCGTCAGACATTTTATATTCTCCATATTGTGTATAGTAATTTTTTAGTTTATTAACAACGGTATTATATACATATATTTATTTTTAAATAATTATTTTTATTGGCTGCGTAATAAGATTTTATAAATTTATGAAATTATAACATAAAGTATTTATAAATCAATGAAATTGTTAGAAATATGTATTATATAACCAATATTATATAAAAATTATTTTTGTTATTTTATAATCATATTAATCATTGACAATTTTTTATCTTAATACTAAAATTAAAATTATAAAATTATGGAGGCATATAAATAATGAAAGATGCTGTTATTGCTTTAGATATTGGCGGTACTTCAATAAAGGGTGCAATAATCAATGAAGAGGGAAAAATTTTATATAAAGACAATTTTAATATAGAGGCTAATTTTACTTCTGAAGAGCATAAGACAAATATATCAAACATAATAAAAAAACTTTTAGAGAATATGCCTTCAGAATATAGGGCTATAGGTATTGGTTTAGATTGTCCTGGTGTCATGAATTCAGAGACATTTCATATGGGCGGAGCAGAAAATGTTCCAGGTTTGCATGGTATGAAGTTTTCTGATATAGGAGATTTATTTGATTTGCCTGTAAGAACTGCCAATGATGCGAGTATGGCGGCATTGGGGGAGGCTAAATATGGAAGCGGTAAGGATAAAGAATATAAATCTGTGATGTTTATTACACTTGGTACTGGTGTTGGAGGCGGATTTGTATTTAATGGAAAATTGTTTACTGGTTCTTTAGGGGGAGCTGGCGAAGTAGGGCATGTGTTTGTAGTTCCTGATGGGGATAAATGTAATTGCGGCTCAAGCGGATGTATTGAGCGTTATGCTTCTGCTACTGGTTTTATTGCTATGGCTAAACAAAAGATTCATAAAAATGTTATACCTACTACTTTAACTTATGAAGAATTAGAAAGGGATAAGGCTAAGGCTATATTTGATGCGGCTAAAAATGGCGATATTCTTGCTAAGGAGACTATTGCTGAATGTTCTTATTATTTAGGCATGTCTATAGCACAGGCTTTGAATATGCTTGATTTGGATTTGGTTCTTATAGGCGGCGGGCTTTGTAAGGATTTTGATATGATGATAGAGCATATTAAAAGAGCTGTAAATAATTACGGGCTTAGAATGATGGTAAGAAATCTTGAAATAAAACCTGCTTCTTTAGGAAACGATGCTGGTGTATTAGGCTGTGCTGCTATGTTTTTTAAAAATTAATTGCAGTATACATCTACTAAAGCTTTATATATTTTATCTGAGATATTGCTTAATTCTTTTGTGCTTCCTAATCTCCAATCATGCATAAATCCTGATTCTATCATAACAGAAGGTATATCTTTTTTGAATGTTTGTTTATTGTAGTTATATTCGAAGCTGTCCCCCAATAAAACCAATCCTCTTAAAGTAATTCCTTTGTTTAGCAAATCTTCTTTATTATAAAATTTCCAAACGCTATCTGGAAGTATATTATCTATTGCTATAACTGGAGATATTTTATAACTTTCCTGCATTCTTTTAGATATTTTATTTGCTATTTTCATAGAAGTTTGAAACTCGCCATTGTATGGGCTTACTATAATATGAAATCCTTCAGTTTTTTCTCTTTGTTTTATATAAGGCATATAATCAAAATGTAAACTTATCAAAGCATCAAAATTATTATCTATAGCATAATGTCTAATAGCATAAAGTTCCATAGTTTGATATCTTGTTAGATTTCCAGTTCTTTCAGTTTTATCTAATTCTGTATTGTATATGTCTATTAATTTTTCATAATTATTTGTTATATATTCTTTTATAGGTTTGTCATAAAAAGCACCATTTCTGCTTAGAGTGTATTCAAATCTATCATCTTTATCGAGTATTGCTGTAAGTTGTTTTGCAAGCCTTAGAGTCATGTAATATTCATAACCCAAAAATCCTACAGCACCTTTTGTGGCAGCATTATGACCAGGGTCTATTAATATTCTAATTTTTTTATTTTCTTTTTTATTACTTACATAGGTATTTTGATTGGTATTTGTTTTTTTGTAGTTTATATCTTTACTAATATTATCATTTGCTGTTATCATTAAAGAAGAAAATGATATTATAATTAATACAATAATAACTGTAGAAAAAA
>CAKVCJ010000058.1 GCA_934725655.1 uncultured Brachyspira sp. | reverse complement strand
TTCCGCCTGATATAGATATAAGCCCTGCACCAATTTTTAAACCTAAACCTGTTAATGTAATAACTCCTATTATAATTCCCGCCATAGCACAAGCAACAGCAACACTTATAATGTTTCTTGCCCCATTAACAAATACATCTATTAAGTCATTAAAAGTAAAGCTTCTCTCTCTCTTAAGAATTATATCAACTATAGAGTTAATAATAGCAACCAATCCAGCAGCAATTATTCCCATAAGTCCCGCATATATAGCAGTCTTACCAAGCACAAAGAAATATATTATAGTTGCAAGAGGAATAACTAAATAACCCTTCTTCATTAAAAGCTCGCCAATCTTTGGAAGAGAATCTCTTGATAAACCTTTAAGCCCAGTCTTTTTAGCTTCCAAATGCACCATTATAAATATACCAGTAAAATAAAGTATAGCAGGTATAATAGCAGCCTTAGCAACTTCCTTATAAGGTATACCCAAACTCTCAGCCATCAAAAAAGAAGCAGCTCCCATTATAGGAGGCATTAACTGCCCGCCCGTAGAAGCAGAAGCCTCAACAGCACCCGCAAACTCTGGTCTATATCCTAAAGACTTCATCATAGGTATAGTAAAACTTCCTGTACCAACAGTATTAGAAACAGAACTTCCAGAAACAGTACCAAACATAGCACTAGTAAGTACAGCCACCTTTGCAGGACCTCCGTCATAACTTCCAGCTATAGCATTACATATATCTATAAAAAATTGACCTATTCCTGTCTTATCAAGCAAAGCACCAAAAAATATAAATAAGAAGATAAATGTAGCAGAAGCACCAATAGGAGTACCCATTATGCCTTCAGTGTTGTAGTATAAATGCGAAACAAGTCTTTGTATAGAATATCCTCTATGATTCAAAAATCCTGGCGCATATGCCCCAAATAAAGCATAAACTATAAAAACTAATGATATTATAAGTATAGGAGTACCCACTATTCTTCTGCAAGCTTCAAACAAAATTAATATGCCGATTATCCCTATAATAATATCAGTAGTGTTGTATATACCAGCCCTTCTTACTAAACTGTCAAAATTAATAGTAATATATAGCCAAGAACAAGCACCAACTATAGCTATTATTGCATCATACCAAGGAAGTTTATCCTTAGGCATATCCTTCTTCATAGGAAAAAGTAAATATGCAAGCGCCATCACAAAAGCTAAATGCGTAGCCCTCACCACTTGAGCTGTTATCTTACCAGACAAAATAGAATAAAGCTGAAACAAACAAAAAATCACAGATATAATTATAATTAAATACTTCTTCCAATCCTTAAATCTTCTGTATCTCGATTCGCTGTCATATTTGCTCATATAATCATCTAACTCTTCTGCTGTTACATGTATAATATCATGATTATTATGCTTCATTTACGCCTCCTTATCATATTTTTTATTAAATCAATTAACGATACTCTTTTGTATTCTATCTTTATATTAGTTTGAGGTTTAAACAAACTTTTAAGCATTATTTCATTATTATCTATCGTAATGCTATGCTCAGCAATAATGCCTACAAATAAATAAAAATCTTTAATAACTCTGTTTATATTGTTAATTTCTATATTATCATCTTTAATAACAATATTTTCATTATTTTCAGGTTCAGCTATACCAGCACCATATGAAACGAAAGCTGTCTTATCTAAGATTATATTATAATTATCATCTATAATATAATAATCCCTCACCCTGCCCTTATTAACTGAATGCGTGTATGAAATTATAAATTCTTTTTTTTCTAAATGATATATATATTTATTATTATTATCTTTTACGCTTTTTAGTACTAACCTCGGAAATATAGGAATAATGATAGTAATAAAAAGCAGTAAAGATAATAATATAATAATTTTCTTCATAATAATAAAATAATACTAATTATATTATTTTACTTGATATCCTAATTCTTGATAATATTTTAAAGCACCAGGGTGGAAAGGTATAGATATTCCTTCATAAGACTGAGCAACATTCAATTCCTCTCCCTTGGCATGTGCTGTAATTAAATCAGCTTGTTTATCGAATAAAGTCTTTAACATATTATAAACAACATCTTCAGGTATATTATTATTAACCGCTATTGTAGCTTTTACAGCAACCGCTTTAGTATCAGTAGTAACCCCTTTATAAGTATTAGCAGGTATAGATACTTCTGTATAATAATTATATTTCTTCATTATATCAGCAATCTCAACATCATCTAAACCAATCATCACTATATCAGTAGATAATGATAATTCCTGCAAAGCAGCATAAGCATTGCAGAAAAATTAGTTAAAACCTCTCCGTCAAAAATATCACTTCCATTATAAGCATAATACATAACATCATTCTGAACTAAAGCTAAATCTGCCTCATGCATATCTAATAATCTTAAATTCTCAGCAGAAGCCCCAGTAGACTGAGCAGTAACATTCATAGCCTCTATATTGCTGTTCCATATATTAGCAATAGCTCCCCCAAATGAATAATAAGTACCGCTAGTGCCGCCTGTAGCAAAAATGTAATTCTTAGTATTACTCTTACTGCAGCTAAGTAATAATAATAAAGAACTAAAAATAACAATAATTTTTTTCATAATTATTCCCCTTAACATAAGTTACCTGACTATAATATAATTTATTGCCAAAAAGTCAACATTACTATTTATAATAATAAAATATTTTTATATATTTTATAACACAATAATTTATATATTAAAACATATTGTTAGTACAATAAAACTTTATTAATGCCGTTATAACGTACATAATTTCTTTTAATAAAAATTTTTTTTTGCTAAAAAATTAAAAAAAATACAAAATAAATTTGACTTTATATTTCAATATACCTATACTATGTACGTACAAAAAATAAAAATGGGAGATTATTTTATGAAAAAAATACTAATAGTTGGCGGAGTAGCCGGCGGTGCTTCTGCAGCTGCAAGACTTAGAAGATTAAATGAAGAAGATAAAATCATATTATTTGAAAAGGGTCCGCATGTTTCTTTTTCCAACTGTTCTCTTCCTTATTATGTCGGAGGCCTCATACCAAATGAGGAAACTTTGCTTTTAATGTCTCCCGAAAAGTTTTTGAAGCAGTTTAATGTAGATGCAAGAATTAATAGTGAAGTTATAGCAATAGACAGAGAAAAAAAAGAAGTTACGGTGATAAGCGAGGGCAAAGAATATAAAGAAAGCTACGATAAACTGATATTATCTATGGGTGCAAAACCTATAGTTCCTCCGATTAAAGGAATTGAAAAAGTCAATATTTTCACTGTAAGAAATGTTGTTGATATAGCTAAGATACATTCTTTTTTAGGCGGAAAGAAAAATACTAAGGTTGTTGTTATTGGGGGCGGTTTTATTGGCATAGAGATGGCTGAAAACATTAAAAATGCTGGTCATAATGTAACTATTATAGAAGCTTTGCCTCAAATTATGAAGCCTTTCGATTATGATATGGTTCAGATTCTTCATAGAGAGCTTATAGACAATGGTGTTAATCTAATAGTAGAAGATAAGGTTGATAGTTTTGAAGAGAATACTGTTGTACTTGCTTCTGGTAAAAAGATAGAGGCTGATGCTGTTGTGCTTGCTATAGGGGTTGCTCCTGAAACTGATATTGCTGCAAAAGCTGGTATTGAACTTGGCAAAACTAAATCTATTAAAGTTGATGCTAATTATAGAACTAATGATAAAGATATTTATGCTATAGGAGACGTTATAGAAATATACGGCGCTTTATGTCAGGATTATTATAGACTTGCTTTAGCTGGTCCTGCTCAAAAACAAGCCCGTGCTGTAGCTGACCATATAAATGGAAGAACTGTTGACAACAGAGGATATATCGGTTCTTCTGTAATTAAAGTATTTAGATATAATGGTGCTTCTACTGGGCTTTCTGAAGGATATATTAAAGCTATGAATCTAAATATCAATTATGACACTGTAGATATTATACCTTTTGATAGTGTTTCCATTATGCCTAATGCTAAACTTTTACATTTCAAATTAATATATGAAGTGCCTACTGGTAAAGTATTGGGGGCTCAGGCTATTGGAAGAGGAAATGTTGATAAGAGAATAGATGTTATTGCTACATTAATAAAATTCGGCGGAACTATTTATGATTTGAAAGATTTAGAATTATGCTATGCTCCTTCTTTCGGTACTGCTAAAGATGTTGTTAATTTCGCTGGTTATGTCGCTTCTAACCTTATGAATGGCGATTTCAAACAGATACATTATAGTGATGTAAGAAATATTTTGGAAAAAGACCCTGAGGCTTATTTCTTGGATGTAAGACTTAAAGAAGATTTTGAGGCTGGTCATTTAGAAAAGGCTGTTAATATACCGCTTGGTGCTTTGAGAAGCAGATTTGATGAAGTACCTAAAGACAGACCTGTTTACATTACATGCAAAACTGGATTAACCAGTTATACAGCTTGTAGAATATTAATTAATTTAGGATTCACCAATGTTGTTAATGTTTCTGGTGGATTCATAGGTTTATCACAGTATGAATACTACAATGATAAATTCTATAACAGAAAACCGATACTAACTAAATATTTTGCATAACTTCTTATATTGTTGTATATGGGAGGCTGTTCTGGCCTCTCATTTTTTTTTTGCATATTCAAACAATTTATTATTACTATATGTAATAATATTCCATTTTTACATATACAAAAACAAGTTTTATATAATTTTTTGTAACATTTTTTTAAAATATTGTTATTTTTTATATAATAAATTTGACCTTTTATATATAAATGATACCTTTAAAAAAAGGGCTTATAAAAATATATTCATATACAACAAAATATCAATATAATAATAAGAACACACTAATATTTAAGAGGTTTATGCAAAATGAAAAAAATTATAATATTTATTTTAATTGCAGCTTTAATGCTATTCTCATGCAAAAAATAATTCAACAGATGCCAATAATAGCGAAGGCTTAGAAAATACAGACGGTAATAATGGCAGCAACAATGGCAACACTTCTTCAGAAAGCATAGATGGAAGTATTATTACAATTCCGCCTCAAATAGAAAAATACGCCATAGATATAGCTACTGCCACTACTCAAAAAATTGAAGAAGCTTTAAAAAAATATGAGGCTGACCATAGCGGAGAATATAAATTAATATTTAAAGGTACTTCAACTACTGAATATGATTGGATTGGAGGAGAATCAATAGCAGGTCTTCTCAATGAAATATCGTTAAAAAGTATCAGTGTTATTGTATCTTTAGAATATGTTGATTTTCCAAATAATAAATTAAATGACTATATATTGGGCGGAAGTCAAAATTATAACTACAATATAGTAAAAGTAATTCTTCCAGATACTATAAAAACTATAGGAAAAGATGCTTTTATATGTGGAAATCTTACAAATGTAAATATGCCTAAAAACTTAAAAACAATAGAAGATGGAGCTTTTTATGAAATGAAAATGGAAGAACTTATATTGCCTGAAGGATTAGAAACTATAGGAGCTTCTGCTTTTTCTATATGCACTTTTACAAATGTAGTAATACCTGATTCTGTAACATATATTGGAGAGAAAGCATTTGAAAGTTGTAAAAAAATAACAAAAGTAAAACTGCCTAATAATTTAAAAACTTTAGAAAATTCAATTTTTTCAAGCTGTTATGAATTAAAAAGTATAACAATACCTGCTTCTGTTACAGAAATTAAAGAATCTGCATTTTATTCTTGCGGTTCTTTAGATAATATTACATTTTTATCACCTAATCCTCCAATTATAGGAAATGATGTTTTTTATAGTACAGCTTTAAAAACTTTTTATGTGCCAAACGGAAGTAAAGAACAATACGAAAAACTAAAAGGTCAATATGGTATACCACAAGATATAACAATAATAGAGAAATAATAAAATTAAGAGGTTTATACAAAAATGAAAAAAATACTTATACTTATTTTAATTACAGCTTTAATGCTCTTCTCATGCAAAAATAATTCAACAGATGCAAGCACTTCACCAGATAATAATAACTCAAGCAATACAGGTAATAATAACAATGGTGAAAATAATAATAATGTCTCTACCGTAACCCCAGAAGAACTTGAAAAATACGGTATAGATATAGACACAGCTACAACAGAAAAAATAAAAGAAGCCTTAAATCAATACTATCAAGATAAAGGCGAATACAAACTAATTCTTAAAGGCACTTCTACAAAAACTTACAATGGCAGAAAAAATGGAGATACTATTGCTGGAATGGTGCAAAATACTAAAATTAAAAATGTAGTAGTATCTTCAGAAAATGTAACGTTTATAAATAATAAAATTCCAGATTGTTTATTTGGAGGAGAACAAAATTATAATACAAGTATAGCAAAAATAATTATACCAGATACTATAACTGAAATAGGAAAAGATGCATTTGATTGCCATATATTAACAAATCTAAATATACCTAAAAACTTAGTTACAGTTAGAAGTAATGCTATTTATGGAATACAAATGAAAAAATTAGAATTACCGGAAACATTAACATATATAGATGACAGAGGTTTTTATGCATCTCAAGAAATTGAAGAAATATATATACCAGATTCAGTAACGTATATGGGAGTAAGTGCATTTGGTTCTTATATAAAGGTAAAAAAAATACATATTCCAAACAATTTAGAAATTTTAAATGACACTGTATTTGAAAACAGCCCTTTATTAGAAAATATAACTATACCTGCCTCTGTTAAAGAAATAAAAAAGTATGCTTTCCATATGGCTCAATCTTTAACAACTGTTACATTTTTATCACCTACTCCTCCTATAATTGCTAAAAATGCTTTTAATTATTGCAGTAACTTAAAAACTATTAATGTGCCAAAAGGAAGTAAAACATTATACGAACAATTAAAAGGTAATGGTATACCAGGCGGTGCTAAAATAATAGAAAATTAATAATATTTAATAATGAAGAAAGAAATAATATTCTTTTTTCATTATTAATTTTTTTAATTATAATTTTTTTAAAGAGAAAAATATATCTTTCCGCTTTCTATATCTGCCTTTACAACAAAAATTTTAACCCTATCACCAAGCTCATACATCTTAACTTTATCAATATAAATACTTTGCATATCCTCATAAAATCTATAATTCGCACCAACATAAGTTGCCTCAATAAAGCCTTCTATATCAAGCCCCTCTATCTCAACTGTAATGCCATTCCTTGAAAGCAAACTTATAAAACCATAATATTCATCTCCAAGCCTGTCTTTCATATACCTTGCAGCTTTTATTTGCCTTAATTGCCTCTCTGCTTTTTTTGATGTTCTATCAAGCAAAGTACATTCATCTGCTATAGACTTATATCTATCATCATCATTAATATATGTTTTTTTGTCTATAATATAATCTTTTACTATTCTATGTATTATTAAATCAACATACCTTCTTATAGGCGAAGTAAAGTAAGTATAATAATCAAAACCCAAACCGAAATGACTTTTATTAACTACACTATATGATGACGGTGTCATAGAACGCATTAAAACACCGCTAAGAAGTTTCTCTTCTGCCTTTCCTTTTATCTTTTCTAAAAAATCAATTAAATCATAATTATTTTCATCTAATTTTTTTAATTCATAGCCTTTATTATGTGCTAATATCTTAAAATTATTAAATCTATAATTATCAGGTGCACCATGATAACGGTATATTACTCCTTCATAGTCTTTTAACTTTTTTGCTATTTCACTATTAGCTAAAAGCATTAAAGATTCTATTATAAGCATAGACTCCTTTTTCTCTTCAGCATAAAACTCTATAGGAACGCCATTTTCATCTAATACTATATTAATATCATCGCTCTCAAACTCTACACCTTTGCTTCTTTTTTTATGCAATATATTTTTCACTTCCAAAGCATTGTTTATAAGTTCTATAAGCCAGTCTTCATCATTAGCTTTTTTATTTATAATGTCTTCTGCGTAATTGTAAGATAATTTTTTGTCTGAATGTATAACGCTTTTAACAACATCGCTTTCTAAAATATTTCCGTCTTTATCTATAACACAAATTAAAGTCAAAGTAAATCTATCAACTTTTTCATTGAGTGAAATAATTCCATTTGAAAGAATCTCTGGAAACATATTATATACTTTATCTATTAAGTAAGTGGAGTTCCCTCTTTTTTTTGCTTCTATGTCTAAAGGAGAGTTAGGTTCTATAAAATGGCTAACATCAGAGATGTGAACATACACTTTATAATTATCTTCTGTTTTCTCTATACTAAAAGCATCGTCTAAGTCTTTTGAATGCTCTGAATCTATTGTAACTGTTTTTAAATTTCTCAAATCAATTCTATCACTAATATCATTAAAATTAGCATTGTTATTAATATTTTCTGCAAGCTTTAATAAATCATCAGAAAAGTTTAATTTAATATTATAAGCATCTGCTATTATCTCTGAATCCAATTTAGCATCATCTATATTAATATTTATTTTTTTAGCGTGAACAGCAGTTTTTACAACTTCTTTGTTGGCACTATTTGGGTTTATAAATAAATGCCCAGCTTTAGTTACTTTTAGTAAATTACTGTCAGTTTTTTGTATATATCCATCACTGATTGCTTTTCTTATTAAATTAGTAAGAGAAGTTTTTTCTAATGGAGTTTTTGCATTAAACTTTATAAATACATTATAATCCATTTGGTTTTTAGACAATTTTGCTATAAGTTCTTCTATGGTTTTCATAAATACTCTCTAAAAAATAATAATAAATTATACTAAAGTGATTATATTTTGTCAAAAATTATTTTTATAATTTTGAACATTTGCGGGTGACAGTATCAGCAAATATTTTACTATATATATTGGAATATGTATTAAGTATAAAAATAATACCTATATTTTAGCATAAAAAAATGCAGTCTTTTTGCTTCTTTGGGTCACCAAAAGAAGTAGGGGTGCGGGGACTAGTCCCCGAAAACAACAAAATTTAAAAACAAAAAATTGACAAACTTAAAAAATTTCAGTATATACCAATAAAAGAAGTGGGGGCGTGTACCCCTAGGGCACGCTTCGCAGGGGGCAAAGCCACCACAAATAAAAAACTTAGAATATATCGAAACAATTATTTTTTATCAACTTTTTTGTTGTTCTTTTTCCCGCCGCTCGCGGTGCGGACTTCGTCAAAAGAACCAAAAAGTGCAAGTAAAAAAACAATACTAAATAATAATATTATATTTTATATATAGTTATAGATTATATCTTTATAGAAAAATATAGTAAGCCTATTAACATAAAAAATTATAAACTTACAATTTTACTATATTTATTCGTTTGTAACTAATTTTTCTTCGCTGCCGTTTACAGTGCCGTCTTTATCAACCTTAACTGTAAATATTTTAGATACGCCCTTCTCTTCCGCTGTAATTCCATAATAAGCATCGGCTATAGTGGCAGATACCT
>CAKVCJ010000057.1 GCA_934725655.1 uncultured Brachyspira sp. | reverse complement strand
CTTGACCTGTAACACTGCTTACATATACTACAAACTTTTCATTAGTATTTTCTGTTAAGTAGTTTACTGCCTCACTCACATTATATTCTTTTAATTCATATTTTTTACTTGAACTAGCATCTATATTGTTATCGCTAGTTAAACTAACTTCATCTATATTCCAAGAATTAGAATCATCACTCTCATATATCTCATAAGTCTTAGCATCACTTCCTTTAAATAGATAAGAAGGATATTTACCTATCTTTACACTATACAAATCTTCTTCTCTTTTAATAGGGAAATAAGCAAGATACGGCCTCTTATCATGATTAAATATAACAAGAGCATCTATTTCATCTAAAGGTTTTTCATATAAAGATATTGTATTTATAGAATAAGAAGCATCATCTTCATCAGCTTGTACTGTTTTATCAACTACAGCTCTTTGAGATTTATCTATATTTTTTTCTTTAGATTTTCTAACCTTTCTTTCTATTTTTTGAAACATAGTATCTATTGCCACATACAAATCTTTTTCTTTTTCTTTATCATGGAATACTTGCTTACCAAAAGTAATAGTACCTTGAACTATATATTCTTCATGTATATGCTCACATATAATATTAGCATCTATAATTTTATCAGAATGTACTTTTATATTTTGCATCTTATTAGCTATATGTTCTCTTACATTTTTAGTGATTCTTACATTTTTTCCTATAATATTTTGATGCATAAAATTTTCTCCTTTTATTTTCATAATATTGATGATGAAAGCCTATATTTAGCAACTGTTCTTCTTGATATATCAATACCTTCGCTTTTTAATATCAGCCTTATTTTTTCATCAGTCAATTTAACTGGGGATTCTTTTATTATTCTTTTTATTATCTCTTTCACAGCCCTTGATGACACTCCACCTTTAAGCTCTTTTGAAAAGAAATATTTTATAGAAAAAGTACCCCAAACAGTGTTTAAGTATTTACCATTAGATATTCTACTTATTGTTGACTCACTTAAAGAGACTTCCAATGATAAATCCTGCAATTTTAAGGGTTTTACAAACTCTTTTCCATTTTCAAAGAAAGAAAGTTGAAATTTTAATAATCCTTCGCCTACCTTTAATAAAGTTTTTTTTCTTTCGCTAACGGCATTTATTAAATTTTCAGCCATTTTCTTCTTTTCTTTTAAAAAGTTTATATCTTCTTTATTATTTTTTCCCTCATTTATTAGTTTACTATATTTTTTGCTAATTTTCAAGGGTTTTATAAAGCTTTCATTAGTTTTTACTACCCACTCATTATTTTCTTTAAATATGAAAATTTCAGGTACTATGTATTTTATAGGGGTAGTATCATATTCTCTTGCTGGGTAGGGCTCTAATGTTTGTATTATTTTTAGAGCTTCAAGAACTTTATCTTTAGTGATATTCATTTCATTTGCTATATAAGCATAATCCTTCTTTCCAAGCTCTTTTAAAAAATTTTCTACTATCTTTATAGCTATTTCTTTTATGCTATTTTCTATATCTTCTCTTGATTTAAGCTGTATAGATAAGCATTCTTCAATATCCCTCGCACAAACTCCTATGGGGTCAAAACTTTTTAATATGTTAATGATTCTACTTACATCTTTTATATTTGCATTCAAAGTTTCTGCTATCGTTTCGTAGGGGTTTTTTATATAACCGTCTTTATCTATAAAACTGCATATATGTTCTGCTAATTCTATATCTTTTTTATTATCAAATGCTATATTTATTTGTGTTTTAAGATGTTCAAACAGGCTTTCACCTTCGCTTTGAAGCGTGTTCTCTATGATATTATCAATATCTTTATTATTACTGCTATAATTTTTAAAATCATATTCCAAGAAAGGGTTTTCTTCCATTTCTTTTTCTATCTTTTCTTTTAATTCTATGGCAGGCATTGATATTGTATCAAGCCATAATTTGGTTTGAGTGTTTAATCTTAATTCATGTTTTAATTGAGTTTTGATGTTTGTAGATAAATTAATAGATGAACTCATTAAAAAAGTATATAACACTAAATTTGTTTTGTCAATTAAATATAATATTATTAATTAAAATGTTTATGTGATAATATTTTTTAACAATATATAATTATTTTGATTAATTTATTATTGCAATATTATCAAAATAAAATATGATTAGTTAATTAAGTTTTAGAAGAGGAGTTATTTTATGTCAAAAAAAGTTTTAGTACCATTAGCTGAAGGTTTTGAAGAAGTAGAGGCTGTAACTATTACAGATATATTAAGAAGGGCAAATATAGAAGTAATAACTGCTTCTTTAACTGATAATTTAGAGGTAAAAGGCTCACATAATATAATATTAAAAGCAGATACTGCATTAGATAAAGTTATAAACGAAGAGTTTGATGCTATATCACTTCCTGGCGGTATGGGCGGAATGAATAATTTAAAAAATGATAAGAGAATTATAAATAAAATTCAAAAAATGAATGCAGATAAAAGATTAGTATCTGCAATATGTGCTTCTCCTATAGTATTAGGCGAAGCTTCAGTTCTTAAAGGAAAATATACTTGTTATCCTAGTTGTCAAAGTATGGTTAAAGGCGGAGAATATGTTGAAAAAGATTTAGTTGTAATTAATGATAATGTTATTACCTCTAAAGGACCTGCTACTACAGTATTTTTTGCTTTAGAGTTAGTAAAATATTTGAATGGAAGCAATGAAGAAGTTGCTAAAGGGTTACTCGTACCATTAATTAAATAAGATATTGATTTATTTAGATTTATGCATATATTATAATATATAAAATATTTTTAGAAGGATATATAAATTGAAAGTTATAATACCAGCTGCAGGTGAAGGCACCAGATTAAGACCGCATACTATTACAAAACCAAAACCTATACTTCCAATAGCAGGTTCTACAATTATAGACTTTATTATGAAAGAGGTATTGGAGTTAGAGAACCTTGAAGAGGTTATATTTATAGTAGGTTATTTAAAAGATAAAATGATAAATTACTTATCTTCTAAATATAAAGATATAAAACTTACTTTTGTAGAGCAAAAAGAGTTTAGAGGATTGGCTCATGCTGTTTCGCTTACCAGAGAGCATATAAAAGATGATGATAAAATTTTTATTATATTAGGCGATACAATATTTAAGCTTAATTTGTCAGCAATAGTAGCTAAAAATGAGAATTCATTAGGCGTATGCGAGGTGGATAATCCAAGCAGATTTGGGGTTGCATTGCTTGATAGTAATGGTGTTATTACAAAGCTTATAGAAAAACCTAAAGAGCCTGTAAGCAATTTGGCTCTAACTGGAATGTATAATATTGCAGATTCAAAAAAATTATTTGAAGCTATAGATTATATAATTAAAAATGATATAAAAACAAAAAATGAATATCAATTAACCGATGCTTTAGAGTATATGATACAAAATGGAAGTGTGTTTAAAACATTCAAACTTGATGGGTGGTATGACTGCGGTGAAAAAAATACTATGATAGAAACAAATAAAACTATAATTACTCATAGCATACTTAGCAAATGGGTAAAAGATACTGCTATAATACCTCCTATTTTTATTGAAGAGGATGTGAAAATAAATAGGTCTGTTATAGGGCCTTATGTGCATATAGGAAGAAATTCTAATATAGAAAACTCAATATTAAAAAACTGTATAATGTTTGAGGAAGTTAGCATATCAAACGCTTTAATGGAAAACTGCATAATATCAGAAAATGCACATTATAAGGGAAAAACTAATTCTATGGATATGGGTGCTTCTATTAATATAGAGCAAAATTAAATAATTATTAGAGCCATTATAAAAAATTGTATCATTAATATTATGATGCTTATAATTGTATTCATTACAAAAAGTGAGATAGGATAATCGCTCATAATGATTGCAAATTTCAGCTTTTCAAAAATGGATATAAAGGCATATATTAAAAACGCTACAATAATCTCTGCATAATTATTTATTGATAGAAAATAATGAAAAAGCATTACTAACAATGCCAAAAATAAACTTTGAAATATAGAAAAAATTTCAAAATAATAAATCATTTTTAATCTATTATCCCAATTTTTTACACCTGGCAGAATTTCTCTTAAATGATAATATTTCTTAAAATATGGAATTTCAGAGACAAATCTTATAAATAAAAACTTAATTAAATAAGCAGTAAAAAAAAGCTCTAAATATTCTACAATTAATTTTTCCATAAACTCAAAAAAATATTATTATTATATTAAAAATTAAATAAATACCACTCATCGCAGTTTTTACAAAAATCTAATTTTTTTAAACTATTTTCTTTATAGTAATTTTCTAATATAGAACAAATATTATCCAAACTCTCTTTATATATTGATGCTATATATTTTTCTTTATTTATATCAAACCTGCAAATATAAATATCCCCATAAACATCTATAAATAAATCTCTCGCCAAATGCCAGCAGCCTACATTGATTAAAGGAGTCATATCACCAATTTTTTTATTTTCTACAAGACCTCTGTAAGTATAATATTTCTGCATTATAATCTCTATCTTATACTTATCAAAATATTTATAATACGAAGCCAAATAATCAAAATTATCCTTTTGCTTTGTGATTTGAAGATATGTGTTTTTAGGCTCTCTTATAAAATAATAATCTATATTAGAGAGTATTGTTTTTAAATAATCTTCTTTATATATTGCATTAAATACATTTTGCTCTATAGCATCCAAATGAATTATTACATGCAAATTATTATTTTTTTCTTGAAGCAGAAGAAGCTTTTTTGCCTTTTCTTCATCAAGTAAAACAGCATTAGTCTCTAAATATACATTCACATTTTTATTTGAAAGAGCATATTCTAATATATCAAAAACATCTTTATTTAAAAGAGGTTCATAGTAGCTTCCTATTGATAAATGAAAATCATCACAAAAATCTAATAATTTATTATAAATAGTTTTAAACTCTTCTATAGTTAAATTTTTCTCTTCTTTGTTTATCTCATTTGTAAAAGCAGCAGATGATAATAAATTTTTGTTGCTTAAGTTTTGTCTGTTGTTAATATCTATTTCAACATACGAAGGCAAAGTTTTTCTTAATGAAGCATCTTCTCTAATAGCCTTAGATATATCATCATAATCTTTATATTTTATTAGTTTTGATATAATTAAAGCGTTTCTTTTGCTATTTGCAAATAATGATACCCTATAATATCTCATATCATATTCAGATACTAATATTTCTATCTCAAAAAAGTTAGGGTCAATAAAGACAATATCTTTTATTGCATTTTCTGTTATATTAATATTTTTCGTTTTTATGCAATTAAATAATTTTTCAAAAGCATTTCTTCTTATTATAAAAGGTATGATTCCCTCTGGATAATTTTCACCATAACTAAAATATGATATGTTTTCTTCATGTATTTTAGTGAGCTTGACAGTTTCATCTATATTAAACATTGGCATATTATTTGGAATATATATAATATTGTCATAATTCTCTGTTTCTTTATATATATTGTTCAAATAATCTTCTGCTCCTTTTGCAATATAATTTATATTTTTTACATCGCAATTAAGCTCTTGTTGTAAAAGTTCTGTTTTTTTGCAGAAATCATCTGAAAACATTTTTGAATACTCATTTTCAAATGATTCATCAACAATTATAATGAATTTCATCAAAAACACCTCATATATAATCTAAAATAGTTCTTGGGCTTCTTATAACTAAATTGCATAAGGCACAAACATAAAAATCATCATGCTCAATATTTTCTATATTATCATACATCTCATTAAAATCATAAACATCTACTTTTTCAAAATCATTATTATTAATATCTATTATTTTTAAAATATTAGTAGAGGCACAATACGGACATCTATATACAAAGTCTTCATTAATATTTTTTATATTTATTTTTTTATATTTATTTTTAGCATATATTGTAAATCTATTATTGATATATCTATGTGGGAATATTTTTACATAATCATCTAATGATATTTTTTTTAATGGATAAGATTCTATGCTATCAAATTCCTTTTTTGCTGTGCTAAAGAGATTATTTAAAGTTATATTATGCAAATTAAGCACATCTATAAACTTATCATTAGTAAGTTCATAATTGTTTAGAGTAGCATATTCAGGATAATCGCTTATAACAATTTTTGATTCATATCTATTTTCTTTAAATAATCCAAACTCTCCAAAACAATATTTATTATCTTTGGAATAAGCAAATAAACCTGCAAGAGAAATTTCATTATGCTTATATGAATAATCGCAATATAAAACATCGCTAAAACTTTTTATATAATTAATAGCAGTATCATCATCTTTTATATTATGTAATATTTTTTCATCGCCAAGTATATTTTCTACGTATTTCATAATTGTTTTATTAGTCTGAATAAGAAGCTAATAATTCCTCCTGCTCTTTTTTAAATAAAGCATCAGTAATTTCTGTTATTTCTCCATCCATAAATCTATCTAATTTATATAATGTAACATTAATTCTATGGTCTGTAACTCTATTTTGAGGGAAGTTGTAGGTTCTAATTCTTTCGCTTCTGTCCCCTGAGCCTATTTTATCTCTTCTCTCTTTAGCCTCTTTTGCTTTTCTTTCAGCCTCTTCTTTTTCGTATATTCTTGCTCTCAATACTTTTAATGCTTTTGCTTTATTTTTATGCTGACTTTTTTCATCTTGACACTGCACCACTAAACCAGTAGGCAAATGAGTAATTCTCACCGCACTGTCTGTAGTATTAACTGATTGCCCTCCCGGACCGCTTGAACGAAATATATCCACTCTTATATCTTCATCTTTTATTATTACATCGCTTTCTTCTGCTTCAGGCATAATAGCTACAGTTGAAGCTGATGTATGTATTCTTCCGCCCGATTCTGTGGCTGGGATTCTCTGAACTCTATGCGTGCCGCTTTCAAATTTTAAAGTTCTATAAGCATCTTTTCCAGAAACAGAAAATATCACTTCTTTATATCCCCCAAGTTCAGTAGGACTCGTATCTATTATTTCCATTTTGAAATTTGCCCTCTCTATAAAACGGCTGTACATTCTAAATAAATCCCCCACAAATAAAGCCGATTCATCGCCTCCTGTACCTACCCTTATTTCTACTATTATGTTTTTACCGTCATTTTTATCCTTTGGAAGAAGCAATAGCCTTAAATCATTAATAATATTCTCTTTCTTTTGATTTAATTCTTCTATTTCAATTAATGCCATATTTTTTAATTCTTTATCAGTATCTGAATGATTAAGCATCTCATTGGCATCTTCTATCTCTTTTAATACAGTTTTTAATTTTTTATACTCATTTACTATATCTTCTATCTCTGACTTTTTTTTCATTAAATCCTGTATTACTCTATTATCTTTTATATTAGCATCATTCAATTTATCTGCTATATCATTATATGTATTTTCTACAGATGAAAGCTTATCTATTATTGACATAAAAATTATTATTCTCCTAAATATTGTTTTTTATTATATATGAATAAAGATATTTATCAACTATTATGTTTTAATTAAGCTTGTTTCAAAATTAAATTAATAAGTATTTATATCGTTTTGGTTTAATATTAGGTATATAAAATATAATTAATATTGTTCTCTTAACTTGCACTTTTTGGTTTTTTGACGAAGTCCGCACAGCGTAAGCTGCGGGAAAAACAACAAAAAATTGACAACAAATCTATAAAAACCTGCAGCCTTGACTCAGCTCTCTCTCTGTCATCAATTTGTTTATAGAGTTTATTATTTCGCCTTTGGATTTTTTCCATTTAGGTGCTATTAAACTATCTCCTAAACTATCCCCCATAATCCTTGACACTATTATATCTTCTCGCAAAATAGATATAGCATCAGTCATAAGCTCTATATAAAAATCTTCATCAAGCGTAGGAAAATCATAATTTTTGTACATTGCCTCAAAAGCACTTCCAAGCACAATATCAAGCTGATGAAACTTTACACTATCAATTTTTAACTTAGAAACGTCTCTCACCGTTTGAAGCATCTCTTCTCTTGTTTCCAAAATTATTTTTTTTCCTTCAATTCTTTTAGGCAAACCAAATATTATATGAGTTGATATTATTAGATTACTATAATTATTTTTTATGTTTTCTGTCATCTCAGCAAACGACTCAAAATTATGCCCTCTGTTTATAAAAATAGAAGTATTATCATTTGAAGACTGAAGCCCCATTTCAAGCCATATCTCTTTATTATATTTTTTTGATAAATTATTTAACTCTAATAACACAGCCTCTTCAAGCATATCGCTTCTTGCCCCAAACATTAAACCAACACAGTCCTCAAACTCAATTAATTTATTTGCATATTTAAGCGATTCTGATGAAGCTAATTTTGAAAGCGGAGTGCCAAGCTGAAAATAAGCATAATATTTTTTATATCTGTTTTTATAATTGTTTACGCCGTTTATCCATTGATTTTTTATATCATCTTCTTCTACATATGGAGGTTTATAGCTATTTAAATTGCAAAATCTGCATCCCCCATTATTAGCCTTATGAGCACAGCCGAAATCTGTGTCTATAGAAATCTTACCAACCTTAAAACCGAACTTTTTTTTTACATAATCAGAAAAACTATAATAATTTTGCATATCTATCTTTTAATATATCTTTCCATCTCTCTGTCTAATGCTTTTTTCTTTAGAGTCTCTCTCTTATCATGAAGCTTCTTACCTTTAGCTAAAGCAAGCTCCACTTTAACCTTCCCCCTGCTAAAATATAAACTAATAGGAATGAGAGTAAGCCCCTGCTCTTTTATTTTACCATAAAGCCTTTTAATCTCTCTTTTTTTCATTAAAAGCTTTCTCTCACGTAAAGGTTCATGATTGTTTCTATTTCCAAAATGATACGGAGAAATATGCATATTCACTATAAAAAGCTCCCCCTTTTTAAAAGAAGCATAAGAATCCGCCATATTAACTCCCCTATTCCTAAGAGACTTCACTTCAGTACCAAGTAAAACTATACCTGCCTCAAACTTTTCTATCACTTCATAATTAAAAAGTGCTTTTTTGTTTCTTGCTATCTCCCCAGATGAAACAGAATTATTTTTTTTATCTTTTTTGTCTTTTTTAGCCATTTTTTTTATTTACTCTTATATAATATTTAAGATTATACATAAATTGCAAAAATTGTCAAAATAAAGAAATGATTAATATTATTTTTAATTATATTTTTTTGCATGAGTTTCTAATTACAATATTAGGCTGAAGTACAATATTTATATTATCCGTTATTCTCTCACTTATAATATTTAATACAGAAAGCACAGCATTTTTTCCCATTTCATAAGCTTGAGAAGATACTGTAGTAAGGCCTATCATAGAAGAAAATGGTATATTATCATAACCAATTAAAGATATATCATTAGGTATTGATATTCCATACTCTTCTGTTGCTTTTTTTATTCCAAAACACATAACATCGCATGCAGAAAATATAGCAGTATAATTGAGCTTTGATTTTATAATAGCTTTCATTTGCTCATAACTTTCATCAAAATTAAAATTAGCTATCTTTTTATATTTGCTGTCATCAAAATCTATATTATTATCATTCAAAGCCTTTA
>CAKVCJ010000056.1 GCA_934725655.1 uncultured Brachyspira sp. | reverse complement strand
ATACATACATACATACATACATACATACATACATACATACATACATACATACATACATACATACATACATACATACATACAATTCTAATAATCTTTATTTTATATTTCAAAGTATATAAACAATCTTGTTTATTATAAAAAAATCATTTTAAGGAGTTCTAATATGAACAAAAAATTATTATCTATTTTATTTACTTTATTTTTTGCTTTTGCTGTAAGTTGTAACAATGCTGATAAAACAGGTTCAGTAGACAGTTCCAAAGGTATAGAACAGTTTAACGGCAATACTTATATGGGCAGTGAAACTCAAGCAGGAACTACTTATTATTATTTTTTGTTAATAAAAAATAGTAAAGCAGCAGTATACCCAAATAACACTCAAGATACTCCTAATGTGCCTGATGATGTGTATTTTGAAGTAGAAGGCAAAGGCACAGATTATACTTTAAAAAATCCTAACTCTCCTGAACAGAAAATTACATTAAAATTCTCTTCAGACGGCGGTACTGTAACAGTAGGATTTGACGGATATACAATTAAATTAAATAAAAAATAAAATATTAGAATAAGAAAGTCGGTGATATAGATGTTGCCGACTTCTTAATAAAAAAAAGGCTTGCTAAAAAGTATAACGGCGGTAAAAAACAATGATAATTAAAAAACTATTAATAATTATTATTTTATTTAATAGCTTATTACATTCTCAAGACAAATACCAACGGAATGTAGAGATAAGTATAGAATATGATGATTTTGAGAATATAACTTGGTATAAACCTGATTTCCCTGAATTAGTGGGCGGTGGTTATCGTCCTATTACTTTATATTCATATATAGGATATAAAGAAAATAATTGCTGGTTAAGGTTAGTTTTCAAATATGAAAGCAATAGTTATTTATTTATAAAAAATATAATACTGCTCTATAACGGAAATAAACAAGAACTTCAAATTGATTTTAAGGATAAAAGAGAACAAATTGTTAACGGCGGTATATTAGAAACTGTAGATATTTTAGTAGATGATGATTTATTAAAATATTTAGAAAGTTATAGCAAATCTGATAATGCTAAATTAAGATTTGTAGGAATGAATTATTATTATAATTACGAGGTTATGGAAATAGAAAAACAAGGTTTACAAGTTGTTATAAACAAATATAAAGAATTAAAAAAATGATTAGGAGTAAAAAATGAAAAAAAAATATTGCAGTAAATATTAATTTGAAAGGCGGTTTTTTAGGGTTATTTTCTTCGCCTAAAAACATAATAAAAAACACTTTAGAAAATTATAATAATCAAGGCTATCATTTTGTATATGCTCTGCCTCCAAATCCTAACCCTTTATTTTTTATAGTTCAAGTTTTATGTTTAGCGTTTACACTTGGTATATACTGCCCTGTTCCAAGCTATATAATGATTTTAGAAAAAGACGAATAAGCAACTATAAGAAATTAAAATATGCTAAAAAAAATAATACTTATATTTATTTTATCTATTATTTGTATAAGCTGTTGGTATGAAAACGAATATTACGGTGCTGTGATACATCCAAATATAGATGAAGACAATTATACTTTAACTTTAACAAAAAGAATGAAAGATAAAAATAACATTATGATGTTAAATTATACTTTTAAAGATTTAAGCAGTTCACAGCCTGCTTTAACTATAGATACAAATATAACTTTTATAAACAGTACAAATATATTTGATAATGATTTTTATGTTAGCAGAAGTTTAACAAAAAATGAAGCTAATCAATATATGAATATAAAAATAGATATAGCAGCTAATAAATATATCACTATAAAAGATTGGAATAACGAGGAGCATATATTAAAATATACAACTAATACTAATAGCTGGGTTTATAATTTGTATGTGCTTATTACAGCATACGGCGCACTTATAATATCCACTAATATGGATTAAATTAATAAAGTAGGAGTAAAAATAATGAAAAATATATATTTAATTATAACTTTATTTATAATACTGTCTTGTGCTAATAATGATATAACTGTGCCTGATAAAAATATTAAAAATATTAAATCTTCTCCAGATGAAAGATTTATGGGTACTTATTCAAGAATAGCTTATTACGATAGATATTGGAACGAATATATACATTATTCATTTACAAATCAAAACAGATATATTTATTATTCTGCAGAAACTATTTACGGTTTTAGAAAAGACCCTATTACATTGATGTACGAATGGAAAAAAGAAGGAGATGTTTATTATTCAAAGCTATGGGACAATCAATTCAGTGATTGGAAAGTTTTTAATTTAAAATATATAGATGAAAATACAATATTGGTAAATGATAAAGAATATACCAAATAATACTTTATTTATTATTTGCTTTATTCCACAGTCTCGCCTAAAATACCTTTAGGAGTGAGAAGCCCGAAGCATCGGCAGGTATTTCCGTATTCCATTCCTACGCAATGAGGGTCTGGAAATACCGCATGCTCGCCTCTGCTGTTTATAAAGTTTTCTCCGTCATCGCTTAAATAATAAATATCTCCCATTCGCTCCTGACAGTGTTCGCATTGCCCTTCAAGTATTCCGCTTCTCATTATCACATAGTTTTTATTTTTAGCTTTTTTCATTGCCTCTTTATTCTCATGCTCGCTTAAAGAAGTAAATGTTTTCATCACTTCCATTTCTGCTAATCTGTCAAACTCTACGCCTTTCAAATCATCTACATCAGCTAAAGCCCTTCGCAAGCCTTCCATTCTTAACTCTTTAGAATTAATGCCGAAGCCGTTCGATACTTTTGTTGCATATTCTCTTACATACTGAGTAGCATTCTGTATTAAATTAGTTTCAATATTTTTTACAGCATCAGATTTCAAATAGCTTTTTACTGCTTTATTTACAAAATCATCCATACTCTCGCCGAGTACATCTTCAAAAGTTGTATTGCCTAAATTAAAACTCGCTTCAATATATTTAGCTTCTTCTAATGCTAAAGTTCTGACTATATGCTCTAATTCATTATGTATATTTTCAGCAAATCTTTTTTTATCAAATATACCCCAAACATTTAAATTCGCTTTAGGATTTTTAGCGATTTTCTCCAAAGCCTCTTTTATTTTAGGCTTTAATGCCGTACCTAAAACATTAGACAGCTCTTCTTTAGATTTAGATAAAATATCATCTAAAGATTTAACATTATATATAATCTGCTTTTCTATATCGTTCGGCTCTCTCTTCACTAACTTAAATGTTGTTTCATATCCTTCCTGCTCTATAATATCAGTTAATACTCCCTGTTTTACTATTTCTTTTCTAACCGCTTTTGTATTATTTATATCTTGTTTATTTGTATAGTATTTATTTGTATCTTGCTTATTCATTGATGCAGGTTTTGTGATAGCAGGCTGAAAAGGAGATAAAGGCGTGCCTGTTTCTTTTGCGATTTTGTCTGCTCTCTCTTTTACTTCATCAATTATTTCTGTTTTATCTTTTACAATAAAGCGAGGGTATTCTTTTAATTTTCCTAATCTGTAATCTTTTTTGAAGTTCAAATCGCATAAGCTTTTTATCATAGTTTCAGATATATCTATACAGGCACTTTTAATAGCAGCAAGTACAAAGCTGTCAGTCATAGCATCCATAGACTGAGTTAGGTTTCTGCTTCCGCCTCCGTCTATTCCTGCTGTTATCTGCCCTAAACTCGCAGTACGCATTGTTAT
Organism: uncultured Brachyspira sp.; assembly: GCA_934725655.1. GTDB lineage: Bacteria > Spirochaetota > Brachyspiria > Brachyspirales > Brachyspiraceae > Brachyspira. The sequence continues at coordinate 5,953 of CAKVCJ010000056.1, read as the reverse complement.
ATCAAATATATCTTTCAAAGACATAGACATATTAGAAGTATCAGGCGGAGTTATATTATACAGCTCGCCCTCGCCGTCTACATAAATACCGCCCCCTTGAGACATTAAATCCTGCAGTTTATTTACAGCATCATTTTCCCATTCTGTTTTGTCTTCGCCTGTTGCAGTATTAGTTCTGCGTACTCCCATCGGATAATTGCCGAAGCTATGTACTGCATTATACATCCCTTCAGTTAATTTCTTATACAATTTGAAATATGAATAGAGAAAATATAAATAAAAAGTTCCGAAAGGGTTGCCGTCTGAGGCATTATGAGCATGATAAGCTATGCAGTTCTCTTTAATATCTACAGTTATATAATCAACGCTTGTTGTTTCTGTTTTATCTATTTTTATTCCGTCAATATACTCTTCAAGCCCTGTATCTACTACTTTCGGATAAGTAATATATTTTAAAGCCGATATTTTTGAAGCGTCATCTTTATCAAAAATAAACTGCTGTATGTTCTGCATATTAATAGTTTTTATGCCTTGAAATCCTATTAATTCCTTATTTACTAATACCAAATCAGGCAAGGCGACACCCACGCCCCAGCGAAGAGAAGGCTCAATTACTTTCTCAAATATATTATCATAACCGCCTATATTGTTTATTTGGTCTTTTACGAAGTTTAATACTTTTTTATGTCTTATATCTTCATTCAATTCTTTTGATTTATATTTTAATTCTACTTCTACATTCCTGCATAGAGAAACAAATTGCTTTAATGCTAAAGCAAAATAGCCCTCGTTCGCCATTTCTTCCGCTATCAATGACTGTGCATAAGGAGTGGCAAAATCTTTTTTATATACTCCTCTTGATAGGATAGTATCAGCTATACCGCCTGCCACAGCAGTATCTAATGCATATTCTCTTAATTTCTTATTCTGCTCTAATAACGCCTTATTTCTGCGTTCATAATGCGCCTGAATTTCAGCAGAAAGAGTATTTTTTTCAGCTTTATCTATCAAATCCAAAACCGCTCACTCCTTTTTTATTATTTGTTATAGTTTTTATTCTGTCTTTTATTTCCTGTCTGTTTATATCTGTATTTTCAGTATTATTAAATGATGCCGTTTCTTTATTACTTATTAATGCTTTAGGTTTAGGAGCATACATAACAAGAGAGGCTAAACAATCAGGAAAATCTATATAACTGAAATCATCGCCCTGAATATTATTCTCGCTCGGTATATCAGAGAAATCCAATAACTGCATCATAGCTATAAAATTGCGTCCGTCTTTGTTTTTAAGCCATTCATCCATACTGTTGATTTCAGGGGCAGTTAAACTTTTATCATCAAATAAAACATGCTCCCTTATAGGTATAGAGGCATTTATTATCCTTTCAATCTTATTCTGTTTTACATAAAACGGTCTTACATTAAAATACCTGCTTAATTTTTTTGCCAATTCTTTTTGACTAAAATTCGCTTCAATCATTACTTCTCTTATTTTATTTCTATTAAGAAAATCAATTAATAATTCATCTGCTGTTCTCACGCCGTCCGCCCTCATCAAACCGCTGTCATGTATATAAAAGTCTTTGCCTATTTGAGAATATATAATACAGGAGGTGAAGCAGTTCTCACGCCCAAAAGCAGGGTCAATAATTGCTTTTTTAGTGTAATGTATGTCTAAATTGTTTTTATAATCTTCAGCATTAAAAAATCTTAAAGAACTTTCAGCGAATATCTTACCCTGCTGTCTTTGTAATTCTCCAAGCCATATATTAGCATATAATTGAGGCTGATATTTAAGGCACATCTGCCTCGTTTTTTCAAGCACAGGCGGAAAGAAATAATTTGAATCAAAATTGACTTTAGTTATTAAATAATCATCATCTTCATATTGATAATATTTATATTCTTTGCCGTCAGTTATAAATGTTTTTTCTTCTAATTGATAGCGATTAACTATTTGATAAACAGGGTCGGAAGCTTTACGAGGGTTAAAAGCCCACCATATCTCAGCATCTTCCGCCCTTATTGACGGCTCTAATATCTCCCAGCTTCCCTGAGTTATTGCCTGTCCCTCTTCTATGAAGCATATTTTTATTTTATAAATAGATTTAACGCCTACAATTCCGCTTTCTCTTAAGCCTTTGAATATAAACTTAACATTTGTTGCTTTATTAATTACTTCAGTTTTTGTAATATAAAAATACGGCTCAAGCTCATTAGTTTTTATTATATCTGCTAATGACTGATAGCTTGAGTCCTCTATAGATTTTTGAGTTTCGCGTGCAAAAAGAATAGTACAGTCAGTATAAACAAAACTTAATAATACAAGCATCCTAACTATACATTCGCTTTTAGCACCGCCCCTGCCTCCGAATGCTATCTTAATACGCTTCTTAACTTGAAGCCAATATGCAAAAGGTTTTGTAATTTGTAGTTTTAAGTCCATTTTTATTTATACTCTACTTTTATATTAATATTATTATTATTATCTATATCTATATTTGTCTTATTGTCATATATCCCTAAAGATTTAAATATAATATCTATTGCTTTAATCTTTACAATCTCTTTTTTAGAATATAAGGCGAGTTTTTCAAGCTCTGTAATTAAAGCATTAAACCTTTCTGTTTCCCCTGTTTTCAAATTATCCGCCTCAAAAAAATACTCTTTAATTAAATTATTAGCTATTTTTTTTGATATTTTATTAGGCGTGCCTTTTTGTCTGCCTCCTGTTTTCTTTCTTTTTTTGCTTGTTTTTTCCATACATTTTTTCTATTTTAGCCGTTTTTTTTCTACTTTTAGATAATTTTAACACATCTTTATATAAAAAAGTTATAAGATTTTATAAGAATAATTATTTTTTTACATTAGAAATTTGGATTTTTTTTCATAAATAAACAATTATATATCTTCTTTTAATCTATCTTTTTTGTACTGCGATATTCCTTCTTCTATAGCTAATGCCAATTGTACTGCCAACTCTCTAATACCTTTATCATTTATTAAATAATTATTATATCTTATATATATTAACTGCCCCAAAGTTATATTAAGCTCATCAGCTATTTTTTTATTAGTACGGCATCTGTAAGCTATATTTTTTACGTGATTAAAATCAAAAGTTTTAAGTTTCTCATACCAAATCATTTTTGTTCCTTATATTATAGATTATCCTTTAATTTGTTTTACTATTTGTTGTATTTTATCTTTATTGTTTTCTAAAAATGTCTTAAAATCTTTATTTTTTATTTTATTAGTTCTATATTCATTACTTACTCCTTATTTATTGCCTTATTATCTTATTATATTAATAGTATTTACTGAAGAATAATTACTAAACTCATTAATTAAATCTTCAAAATTACCGCAGTCTATAGTAATGAGCTTATTTAAATTATTTTCTATAAAAGATAAATAAAGATTAATATCGTTTTGAGAGCATTTTTCAAAATCTATGCTGAAGGTATTTATATATCTTGTTTTTCCGTTAATTACAGTTTTCTTAAAATATTCCTGCTTTGTTTCAAAAGCGTAAAACTCTTTAAGATATATATGTAAATCATCTACGCAATTAATTTTTATCTCATCTCTTATAAAATAAAGAATAGCAGGAAGTATAGCTCCAAAGTAGTATTTTAACTGCTCGTAGCTTCTATGCTTTCTATGCACTTCAATAATATATTTCTCTTTATTTTCTATAGATTGAATAAAAGATGATAGTTCTTTTAAGCTTTCTGTGTTTAATTCAAATACTTTATTCATTTAAGCACTCTTTCAGTTTTGCCGTTTTTTTTATGTTTTTTCTTCTAACAAAATCTTTCTTCAGTTCAAAATCTAAACAAGCCTTATTTGATATTCCAGTTGCTCTTTTGTATACCTTACAAATCAAAGCACCATATGATGATTTAGCAAACTTACATTCAAAGCAGTAATATTGTGTTTTCTGTTTATTAGTCATTTTTACACCCCCTTTAATTAGTATTTAATATCATTTTCTAATTTATACATAGCTTTTAATTCTTTACAAGTATAACCGCTATATAAAGCCTTGAAATCATCACAGCTTAAATCATCACAGCTTAAATCATCAATCTTTTTACTTGTTGCTAAACAAACAACGAAAAAACCTCGACTGCTGTCAGCTTTATTGTGTTCTATCTCTTCAATATTATATTTGTTTTTCATTTTTAAAGCTCCTTCGGTGTTATACCTAATACAAAATAACAATAGTTTTCTAAAACATAGTCTATATATTTATTAAAACCGCCTAAAGCAAATCTTAAATATCCAAAACTTTTTTCTTTTCCGTTTTCTATTCTTTTATTCCAAATATCCTGCAGTTTTTCCCATTCTAATTTTACTAAAAGAGTGTTATAAAAATATATATAATAATATTTATTGTCTTTATGAGTTTTTTGACCTTTTTTAAAATAAGGTATCATTTTATATATAACCGCTAAACCATGATTAAGAACTATATCATTATTATAAATTACATAGTTATCTTTATGCTGAATATATCTATTAAGATTTTTTTCATATTCTATATGGTCTTTATATTCTGTAAGAAAAATATTAAAGTTCTTTTTTCCTTTTACATAAAAAGCATAGCCGAACTTACTACAGCTATTCTCTAAAGTAAAAACCATTAGGCTGACATTTCATTATTTAAACTCCTGATTATACATATCTCAACCTTTAATTATAATATAATCTATCATCTGTTTTATTTTCTACTTCTTTTACTATAGCTTCCACATCTATATAATCGCCTACTTCTTTAGTATTTAAATATATTATTTGTTTTTGTATTTCATTGTAAACCTTGTCTCTCATTTCTTTATTTTCACTTTTATAAATCCAATAAGCGTTGTTGCTATTATCCATTACTCTAATCAAATATATTTCAGTTTCATTATCTGAAATAGTATGCGGGTATATTCTTAAAACATTATTTAAATTATATAAATCATCTTTAGTTTTTATTAATATCATTGTTTAAACTCCTTATTCTCCAAATATATTAAACTTAAAACGCAGTAGCCTGCGATGTCTAGCAATGTATCTTCTATGCTTTCATCTTTCACTTCATTATTATTTTTTATAAGATTGTTTAATCTGTTTATTTTATCTTCTAATCTTATAGCTATAACTACATAACCGTATTCATCTACTGTTCTATCAAAGGAACTATTATAATCTTTATTCTTTTTGATTAATAAAGTTTCTAATTGCTTTAATATTAAATATTCATCTTTTTTATATTTTGTAATCAAAAAACCTATAGAACGCATAAATAAATCTTTTAAATTATGCTCCATAAAATCTTTATATTGTTTTTTTAGATTTGTTTTAAAAGACCTTATATTTGATTTTAAGCATTCAATATCTGTTATATCTGCAATATAAAAATCTTCATATAAAGAATTAAACCATTTTTTTATTTGCTGTTCTTTATTCATTGTATATACCTCTTTAGATTTTATTTCTTTATAATCTTTTAACCATTGTGCTAACTGTTGATGCTCATTAGCACAATCTACACACTTATCTTTTAATCTTTCATAAACTTCTTCTGTATGTATTATAGCTTCGTCAAGTGTCATTTTTCTATCCTGTAAATATTTTAAGTTCTTTATTTTTCCAATTTTTACAAGCCGAATGGAGTTTTTTTAACTTCTTGCCTTTAACTTTCATATTTATAAAACTAACCATAGGGCTTTTATATTTCCAATCAACTTTTACAGATAAAAAAACTTTATGCAGTAATTTATTATACCTATTAAATATATTCCTAATTCTTTTATTTCTTTTAGCCTGCTTTATTTTAGCTTTTATTATGCTTTCCTTTTTCATTGTAAAGCTCCGTACTCTATATAAGGATTTTTCAAATACTCTATTTGTTTTTTAAGCTCGTAGTTTTTATGCTGTAATTCTACTAAATCCCTTT
>CAKVCJ010000055.1 GCA_934725655.1 uncultured Brachyspira sp. | reverse complement strand
GCTATATAGTAGAAAAAAACTTCATTTAATTTTCTGCACTCTTCTTCAAGTACATTCACTACAACTTCAATTTTAGCATCTTTTAATTTTTTTATGCCGCCGCCTGAAACCTTAGGATTAGAATCCACACAGCCTATAATAACTTTTTTTAATTTGTTTTTTATAATAGCATCAGCACAAGGAGGAGTTTTTCCATAATGCGAACAAGGCTCTAAAGTTACATATATTGAAGCTCCTTCAACATCTTCGCCTCTTTCTCTTGCATCCAAAAGAGCATTAATCTCAGCATGATTCTCACCATATTTTTTATGATACCCAATTCCTATAACCCTATCATCTTTCACTATAACAGCACCAACCAAAGGATTAGGACTTGTAAAACCCTCTCCTTTTTTTGCTTCCTCTATAGCCATTCTCATATATTTTTCATGCATAAATTAATACTCTTAAAAAATATTTATATTAATCTTTGGCATTTTTTGGTAGGATACATTGAACTATAAACAAAAAAACTCTAAATGTTTAAACACTTAGAGCATAATTTTTGATATGTAGCAGTTTACATTAAAAACATCTTCTACCATCCAGACTTTAACTGTCGGTTTTGGAATTGCACCAAATCTGCCGTTTTTGAATGAAAGAAACATCAAAAAGGCTCGCGGACTTTACCGCCGGTATGGAATTTCACCTAGCCCCGAAGATTTATATATTAATTAGTATACACAAATTTTTTTTGTTGTCAAGCATCAGTAATATATTGTTAATTTTTGTTGTTTATTATTTCTTCACATAACTTCTGCAGTCTTTCTTCTGCAATTTTATTTTTTAGTTCGCATTCCCAAATTACAATAACTTTCCATCCCATTGATTCCAGACTCATTATATTATTTTTGTCCCTTTCTATGTTGCGTTTTATTTTAGGTACCCAATAGCTTTTATTAGAAAGAGGCATTCTTCCTCTCGAGCAGTTATGCATATGCCAAAAACATCCATTAACAAAAATTACAGTATGATATTTAGGCAGCACTATATCAGGTTTTCCAGGATATCGTTTATCATTTTTTCTATATCTAAATCCATTTTTAAAAAGATATTTTCTGACTATATTTTCAGGTTTTGTATTTTCACTTTTTATTTTTGCCATATTTCTGCTTCGTTCTTCAGGAGTTTTTGTATCTGACATTATTAATAACTCTAACATAAAAATTAATTTTCATCTGTTTTAAAATTTTCTATAAATTTTTCATAACTTCCCCAACTTTGTATATCTATAGAATATTCTCCTTCTTTTTCTTTGTATACTATTACAGAATCAATGCCTAAAAATTCAAGCTTATTAATTGAAGCAAGTTCAAATTCTTTTAATTTTAACACATCTCTAAGAAGCCACTTACTCAATGCTTTATTAGGATTTGTCATAAGAGCTTTATTATTATCCTGGCATACTTTTGCATTTAATATTTCTCCTAATGGAGTTTTAAGAATAAAAGGCGTATCTCTTTCCGGAAAAAAGTTTTTAAAATGATTTCTTATTAATGCTGGTATTGGTATATATACTTCATTAGGATCTCTTTTTCTTCCGGATGCATTCCATTGATTAAGAGCAGATTTTTCCTGAACTATTTTTATATTATTTTTTATAGTATATAAAGGCAGTATAACATATTCAAATTTAGGTTCTGCATAGTTTGAAGTTATATCATATTTTATTTCATCAATAGATAAAAGAAGTTTTGCAGGATTTTCAAGTATTGAAGCTTCAGCTGTATGGCAGTCTAATGGTATATCGAATTTTCTAAATAATGTACTTTTTGAAAAATTAAATTTATATAAATGATTTCCGTCAGTAAAATCTAAAGATTTTTCATTTTGAGAACCTTTTTGCTTTTCAATTCTTAAATTCGATATATTTATTTCTTCATAATCAGCTTCAAAAAAAAGAAGTAAATTTTTTCTTCTTGCTATTATATGATATTGAGATTCTGATATTCCATAAATATTTTTAGCAAGCTTAATTCTTTCATTTCTAAGATTTGATAAAAATTCTGCTATATCTTTTTCATTTGTCTTTTCTTTAATCATATTTGAATTTTTATTAAACTCTGCTATTTTTTCAAAACTATAATTTTTATTTTCTCCTAAAAAAGTTTTTAAACCTATTCCTATATTATCTAGTTTAGCATCAAATGCTGTATCCGAACGGCTTAAATTTTTTGCATTAAAACAATAGCAAAATAAGTTTTCCATAGCTCTGTAATAAATATATGGATTATCGCTTTCACTGTATAATCTTGAAAGTTTTGACACTATTTGCATTAATTTTATATAGTTTTTGTTATATTTTTTATCAAATTCAAAAAAATTAATCATTATAATACCGCAAATTAAGTATTTATTATTTCAATAATATTATCCGCTATTTTTTTTACTAAAGGATAGACAATGGAATTACCAGCTTGTTTATATAATTTAGAATTAGATTGTTTTGGAAGTTTAAAATTTTTAGGATATCCTTGAAAATTAAAACATTCCCTTGGAGTTAATTTTCTTATACCATAATCATCGCATATTATAGGAACATTATGACCGCCTTCTCCCATATTAGCAGTTAAAGTAGGGCATAGATTAGATTTATTTTCTCTTATATAATGTCTTCTCCACTGATAAACTGTATTTTTATTGAGCATTCCTTCTTTAAAAATATCATAATATTTAGTGTTGTTATAGTAAAAAATATCATCTTGTTTTGTCTGCTCTATAAAATCATGAATAGTATTAGTTAATTCCACAGGTTCAGGAAATTTAAAACAAGAATAATTCAATACGCTGTCTTTGTTGAAAGCAACAATAAATATTCTTTCTCTATTTTGAGGAATATTTGAATATTCAGCAGAATTTAAAATTTTATAATATACATAATAATTTAAATCCTGTAATATATTTATTATTGTTTTGAGTGTATTGCCGTTATCGTGATTTTCAAGATTTTTTACATTTTCCAAAAATACTACTTTAGGTCTATGATATTTTACTATTCTTGCAATATCAAAAAATAAAGTTCCTCTTACATCTTGAAACCCTTTTCTATAACCTGCTACAGAGAAAGGCTGACAAGGAAAACCTGCACAAAGGATATCATGTTCAGGGATATCATATTCATTTATTTTAGTTATATCTCCTTCCAGCCTTGTAGAAGGGAAATTTAATTTATAAGTTTCGCCGGCATAAATATCTATTTCACTAGCAAATACACAATTTTCAGATTTAAATGCTAAATGAAATCCTCCTACACCTGCAAATAAATCTATAAATTTAAACATAATTTTAATTCCCTAAATATAAAGACTATAAAATATTAATAACTACTTATGTATTATTATCAATTTAATCATTTCTGCAGTTAGTATATACAATTTTTTTTTGTTGTCAAGCATATAAAAATTGTATTATATCTTCTATAATGAGTTTGTATTTTTGATATTTTAGATTATAGAAAAAATTCTAAATATAATAAAATAATTTATTATACTATATTTCTAATCGATGACATTAAATCTTTATTTACTCTATAAGCCTCTTTAAATATTTGATAATACTCTGAATATATTTTTACATTTTCTTTTATAGGTATTATTGGTTTATCATCATAGTTTATTAATTCTTTTATAGCTTCTTTATATTCACTATATATTCCGCTTCCAACAATCGCAGTTATAGCAGCACCTAAAGTAGCCTGTTCTTTTGTTTTAGAAACATATATTTCTTTATCTAATATATCAGCCTGTATCTGAAGCCATAATTTACTGTGAGAACCACCCCCAGATGCTATTAGCTTATCACATTCAAAATGCATATCATCTGTTAATATTGAAAAACAATCTTTTAATGAATATACAACTCCTTCCATTATAGATTTTAAAATATGATATTTACTATGCTTTAATGTTAATCCCAAAAACATAGCAGAAGCATCGCTATTCATATGAGGCGTTCTCTCGCCAGCTAAATATGGAAGAAATATTAAACCTTCACACCCTGCTGCTATTTTTTAAGCATTCAAATCTATATTAAAAAACGATTCTTCATTACTACAAAAATTATTTTTAGCCCATTTCAAAGCTAAGCCAGATGATAATGCCGCCCCTAAATAATACCAAGTATTTGGCATTACAAAATTAAATGTATGAGAGTTGTTGTTATATACTGCTTTATTTATAGGCATAAAAATTTGTCCGCCTGTGCCTATAGTTATTGATGCAGTAGAGGTTTCTATAATTCCATTTCCTATAGCCTGCATCGCTTGATCTGCTCCGCCATACATTACATTAATGCCTTCATCTAACCCTGTCTCTTTTGATGATTCTTTAGTAACTTTTCCCGCTACCTCATTAGGATAATATACATCTGGAAATATATCACTTCTTATATCAAGTTTTTTTATTATCTCGTAAGACCATTTATTTTTATTTGCATCAAAAGCACAAGTAGAAGCTGCATCTGTTATATCGGTAGCTATTATGCCAGTAAGTTTGTATCTTATATAATCCTTAGGCAATATCACTTTATATATTTTATCATAATTGTGCTTTTCATTATTTTTTATCCACAAAAGTGATGCTATTTGAAATCCTGCTGCTAATGGACTATGAGTAATTTTTATTATATTATCTTTGCCTATTTTTTCATTTATATAATTTACTTCATTAGATGTTCTGCTATCACACCATATTATTGATTTTCTAACAGCATTTCCATTCTTATCTAAAGCTACAAGCCCATGCATCTGTCCTGAGAAACTTATACCCTTAATTACAGCATTATTATATTTTGATTTTAATTGATGTAGTGCATCTTTTATTGTAACAACTGTAGCATTCCACCACATATCAACATCTTGTTCTGCCCAATTTAAATATGGAGTGTCAAAATTATAATCTTTTTGGGAAATAGAAAGTATTTCTGCATTTTGAGATATTATCAAAGTTTTTACAGATGAAGTTCCTAAATCTATTCCAACAAAACAATCCATAATTTTATCCTACAAAATATTATGTATGTTTTTAGTATATCATAAAATAATAATTTTTTATAAATTTTTTGTTGTTCTTTTTCCCGCGTACGAGCTGTACCACTACTCGCCTAGCTGTGCACTCCCTACGGTCGGCGGCTTGCCGCACGACAATACTCTGTTTTAATCATAACCTTCTACGCGTGCGGAGGAGTGCTTTTTTATTCACAATGATTTTTTTCTTTGAAGTATTCTCCATATTAGTTTTCAGCATGGTAATGCTATGCTTTAATTATAACTTCTTAGTCGTGCGGGGGAATGCATTTTAATGTACAATTAAATTATAAAATTTATAATAAAATTGCAGTTCTTCGCGAAGCGTATCCGTAGGATATAAGGTCCTTTTATAGCAATACCGAGTAGGTGCCTTGCCTACGGCACGCAGAGCGTCGGCAAAAGAGCTGGGGGCGTGTACCCTAAGGGCACGCTTCGCAGGGGGCAAAGCCACCACGAACAAAAAATTAAAAAAATATTTTTGGATATTAAATAATAATTTCTATCAACTTTTTCCCGCAGCAAAAAGTTGCAAAAAGTACAAGTACTATAGCGTTGTATGTTTTGGAATATGTATTAAGTATAAAATAATATTTGTATTTTATACTAAAATTCCGCCCTTCGCGAAACCCATACAAAAATATGGATTATTTTTAGTCGTTTCTGTTGAACTCTAAATCTTTTAATTCTCTCAATTTTGGTAAATCATCTAAACTGTTTATACCAAAATGCATTAAGAATTTATCTGTTGTTCCGTATGTTTGTCTTTTATCAAGATAATCTTTTCTGCCTTTCCAAGCTATAAAACCATCTTCCATAAGCATTCTAAGATGATAAGAACTATCGCTTTGTCTTATATCATCAATCTCTGCTTTTGTAAGAGGCTGTTTATAAGCTATGATAGAAAGTGTTTGAAGCATAGCTTTTGATATTTTCTTCTTACGTTTTCTGTCATATATTGCTGATAAAGTGCCAAATGTAGAAGGTATTATAGTCATCATCACACTATCGCCAATCTCTAATATCTCTATAGCACTTCCTACACTTTTATATCTATTGTTAATATTTTCTATATAATTTCTTATATCAGTATTTTCACATTTAAAAAGATTTCTTAATCGAGATATAGAAACCGTACCCTCTACATATATCACAGCCTCTAATACTCTCTCAAGTTCTTCCTGATTCTCTAATACATTTTCATCTATTGTAAAATTACTTTCTGCTTTCACTTCATTGTTATTAGTTTCAATAGTATCTTGATTAGATAATTCTTCTAAACTCATTTAAGAAAATCCTTTTTCATTTTTAATTTTTCGTTATTATAACATATAAATTCTTTTTTTCAATCTAAAAAAAAATTAGAATAATTTTTATACTATTTTTTATACAAATCATAAAAATATCTCAAAGACTCAACAATCTCCCCATTTTTACACATCTCTCTATAAACTTTTTCATTAACAATTTTCGCCTCACTAATCTCATTTTCTTGCAATACTAAATCATTTATATCAACATCTCTTTTAAAAAAGTAAGAATCAATTATAGTGTTAGAAAAATCAAGTACAAAAGAAGTAAAAAATATAGCCTCAGCAATTTCAAAAGATAATCCAATCTCTTCTTTTAGTTCCCTAACAGCCCCCTCTACACTGCTCTCGCCCGCAACTATAGAACCCTCAGTACATTCCCACATATTAGGACATATCTTTTTGCTGCTATGCCTCTTAGTTAATATCACCTCATCATTACTATTAACTACCCAAGAATGTATAACTATATGATAATCACCTTTATCTAAAGGAACACCTCTTTTATGAAACTTATTTTTTTTGTTTTTGTTTATATCATAAATATCCCAAATCTCAGCCATAATTTTTTTAATTATTTTATTACTCCCTATTGATATACGATGATATTATGTTTCTAAAAGAGTTTATATGATGCCTAATATCGTATATATCTCTAATGCTTAAAATTTTATGCAAAATATACATAGGATTAAAAGATAAATTATAAAAATATTCCACATACTTAAAAATATCATCAACTTCCAATTTCATCACACTGCTGCGCATATCATATTCAAACCAATTGTCAGTATTGATATAATTATTCTCTTTGCAATAATTAAATATATTAGTACCTGGATATGGAACAAAAATTGAAGTATTCATTGTATTAATATAACCATTAGTCATTAAATATTTGATTATATTAAAAGTAGATATGATATCATCTTCACTCTCCCAAGGATATCCAATTTTTACCATCATATCTATAAATAATCCAGCCTTTCTTGCCATTTTAATAGACTCAATAATAGAATCTATGTTTATATGCGAAGGAAAAAGTTTTTCTAAAGTTTTAGTATTAGCAGAAGGAAAAGTTACAATTAATGTTTTAAATCCAGCTTTTATCATCATTTTATAATAATGATAATCCAAATCCGTAAAATACATATAACAATCAATATAAACTTTTTTATTTAATTTTCTCTCTATCATAGTTTGACAAAAAAGTGAAAGCCATTCTCCCATAGGAAAAGATACTGTAACATCAACAAACTCTCTTATACCATACCTTTTATATAAATATTCTATTTCATCAACAACATTAATAGGGTTTCTTAGTCTAACATTATTAAATAGTATATTAGAAGCAGAACAATTATAATTAGTAAAAACAGAACCCCTTCCAGACATAATAAACGTAGCTGGAGTTTTTTTATAATATTCATTTTCTTTGGAATACAATTTCCAATTAGTGAGATTTCTGTCTATAAATGGAAGCCTATCTAAAGGATAATCAAGTTTACATTTGCCAGTATTTCTAATATTTCCTTGAGATGTTCTATAATATATACCCTCTTTTAATTTTTCACCATTATTAATATAATTTACAATACTTAAAAGTAGTATATCATAATCACCGCCTGTAATGACAAAATCTACTTTAGATTTATCAAAACTCTCTTCAGGCAATGCTGTAACATGGTCGCCTGCTAAAACTATATAAGCATTTTTATATTTATCTTTAATAGCATCAATAGTATCCCAAGTATAATTTATGGTAGCAGTAGTAGCTTCAAAAAATATTAATTGCGGATTTATTTTGTCTATCTGTATAAGCCAATCTATTATATCCATCTTTCTTGCAACAGTATCTATAAAAAAAACATCATAGCCGTTATTTTTTAATAAAGTAGCAGCATAGGCAGGAAGTATTGGGTAATTAGCAGTAAAATTCCTCACCCATTGAAATTGCCTATTTAAAGACATTAATGGAAAACCTTTATTATATTCAAAAGGAGGATATGTTATACATACTCTATCAATTTTTTCTTTTTTCATTGTTTATATATTTTTTTATTTTACTTTTTTAGCTATTTTTTAGGAGATTTAGAAGATTTCTTTTTAATTATTTTATTCTCATAAACATATTTTTCTAATTCATACTGGTCATCAAATATTACATCATACCACTCTTCATATCTCTCACATTTAGGCGGACTATGCTTAGTACATATATCATGCCTATTCTCATAATTTTTGCACAAATAAGTTTTTTTATCTAAATATCTGCACTCACTTCTTATCATATGGTACCAAGTATCCTGATATATAAATATAAATGAATGCTTAAAATAAAGATACCATTTCAAAGTTTTTAATTCTTCTTCATTTTTAGGTTTAGATATTTCCATCACCAAATCATGACAGCATAAAGAATTACAATCTGCACATAATTTATCTGTAACTTTCTCTTTTCTATCTTTAAAAATTTTATCAGACGGTATAACTTTCATCAATAAATCACCTTATAAAAAATAAAACAATCATTTAATTATACTAAAGTGATTAGGTTTTGTCAATTTGATATTTTTGTTATTATAGTGTATTGGATAATCGCTCCACTTCTTTATATTGGTATAAAAGAAAAAAGAACTGCATTTTTAGCTTAAAATGTTGGTATTATCTTATTATATATTCATAAGATATTAGCTATAGTATTTGCACTTTCGCGAAGCGTGCCCGAAGGGCGAAAACTTTTTGCGGCGGGAAAAGTTGAATAAAAAAAGCTGAATAAAAAAACTTATTATATGTTTGAAAACTTTTAAGTTTACCAAAAATATTTTTTATGTTCTTGTTGCTTTTGGGGACTAGCCACCTGCGAAGCGTACCATTAGGGTACACACCCCCAGTTCTTTTGCCGACGCTCTGCGTGCCTGCGGCAAGGCACCTATTCGGTGCGACCGTAGGAAGTGCCCTTGCGGCGTGCCACAAAGAACCAAAAAGACTGCATTGTTTAGCTTAAAATGTTGGTATTATCTTAATATATATTCCTAAAACATTAGCTATAGTATATGCGTTTTTGCAACTTTTTGTTGATATTTTTATATAAAAATTATATAATATATCCCATAAAAAATATATTAGGAGAATAAAAATGAAATTAAAAATATTTATAATTTCTTTTATATTTATTTTTTCAAGTATGCTATTTCCTGCTTTTGAATTAGGTTTTGCTGGAAAATTTGGAGTTGCCGACAGTTTTACTGATTTAACAGGCGGGGTTTTTGAGCCAAGATTAGATTTAAATTTAC
>CAKVCJ010000054.1 GCA_934725655.1 uncultured Brachyspira sp. | reverse complement strand
CTTCAATAGCCTCTTCAAAAGTGAGCGGAGGAAGTATTGTAGGTATTCTTTTTGCTATTAAAGTTTTACCGCAGCCGGGTGAGCCTATCATTATAAAGTTGTGTCCTCCTGCAGCAGCTATCATAGCAGCACGCTTTGCATATTCCTGACCCTTTACTTCAGAAAAATCCACTGTTTCATCATCATCAGAAGTAAAATTAAAATTACCTTTGGATATTATAGCTTCTTTTTTGCCTTCAGAAACATCCATTGCTTCTTTAAGTGTTTTTACAGGGTATAAATTAAGTCCTTCAATAATATTTGCTTCTTCCATATTGTTAAAAGGTATAATAGCGTTTTTTATTCCCAATTCTTTAGCATTCAAAAGCATTGAAAATATTCCCTTTACCTCTCTTACACTTCCATCTAATGCCAATTCTCCAAGTATTATAGTATTATCCATAAAATCAGAAAAAAATAATTGTGCACTCGATGAAAGTATACCCAAAGCAAATGGCAAATCATACATACTTCCTGTTTTCTTTAAATCTGCTGGTGCTAAATTTATGGTTATTCTCTTTGGCGGGAAAAATCTGTCGCTGTTATTTATTGCAGCAATTACTCTCTCTTTTGCCTCATTAACTGCCTGGTCTGGAAGCCCCACAACATCAAACTTAGGCAAGCCTTCGGATATATTTACTTCTATAGTTATTGGTATGCCTTCTATACCATAAAGAGCTTCTGAATATATTTTGGCATGCATAAAATAATACTCCTATTAATTTTTTTATGCATATAGTTAAACAAAGTTTTTAAAATTTTAAGCCTTGATTTTATATTATTTTTTTATTAATTTATTTTTGTCATAGTGCCTCTATAATATACAGGAGTTGAATTTTCTTCATCTGTAAAACTAACTTCAACAATAACATCTGCAGTAGAATTATCAGCATTGAAAGTAGATATTGTTTTATAAGAAGTATAATCATCAGTTATAGTGAACTCTAAAGTGTTTTCTTTCGGATTATTAATTTTATCAAAAGATAAGCTATGTTCTGGATAACTAGAGCCTGATATATATACATCTATAGAAGCATCATTCTTTATTACAAATTTCCAAATTAAATATTCAAGAGTGTTATCAGATTTTAGTTTTCCATTCCAAGTTCCTTCATGTTTTATAATATCTTCTTTATTGTTATTTACTTCTGTGTTAGTTTCGTTAGTATTTGTTTCATTAGATGATGATGCAGAGCTGTATTCTACTCCTGTTGTTTTTTTATTGCGGCAGCTTAATAATAATACTATTGCCATCATTATAATTAATAATAGTTTTTTTATCATTTTTTATATTATCCTTTTATATATTCTCTTTTACTAAAATAATATTCTATATGTAAATATCTCATATGATATAAAAAAAATATATAAATAGTGTTGCAAATTTATTAGCTATAATAATATAAATAATATGTTAAACTATTTTTAATTTATTTCGTATATTATAGTATACTTTAATTTTTGGGATAAAAAATCATGACAAAAAATATTACATTAATTATATTATTTTTATTTGCTCTAAATCTATACCCTATAGCTACATCAAAGCAATATGATAATTGGAAGGTAAAAACCATTGTATATGACGGCACAGATAAAAAAACTGTTACAATGTCTCTAAATCTTGATAAAAAGCTAGAAGTATATATAGCTTCAAGACAAGAGCAATTAAACATCACAATTACTTGGTATAAAGATAAAATTAATAATGATGATGCTGTAATATCATATTATTTCGATAATAAACAAACAACAGAAATAGAACCAATAGTTCGTTCAGAAAAAAATAATTTTGATATACTTTATACTGTTTCTCCGTCATTTGGAATAGTTCAGGAAGAGGAAATAGTTAACTTTTTTAAAGATTTAATTAATCATGATACAATGTCAATAAAGCCGTATAGAGAATCAAAAAATATATATAGCATAGATTTAAAAGGCATCAAAGAAGCAATAGAATATACAGATTTTTCTAATACTTTATTTGATAAATATAAGACTCGTATTTTAAAATAACTTGACTTTTTTCTTTGCTGTATTAAAATTAATTTAAATATTGAGTTATTTTTATATTTTCTGTAATAGAGGCTTTTTTTCGATTATTGTTTAAATATTAAAACTTTTATTTCTTTAAAAATATAGCATTTTATTAGTTTTAAAAATTGTAAAAAATATATTAATGCTTTATTATATAGCTTTATATATAAAAAATAGGAGATTTAAAATGTTTAAAAGAATTATAATTATAGCAGCACTATTAACATTTTCTTTATTGGCTATTACAAGCTGTTCTGCCAAAAAAAATAAACTTTATGTAGGCACTAATGCTGAATTTGAACCTTTTGAATATAGAGATGGTGAAAATATTGTTGGATTTGATATAGATTTAATGAATGAGATAGCTAAAATTATAAAGCAAGATATTGAAGTTGTAGATATGGCTTTTGACGGACTTCTTCCTGCTTTACAATCTAAAAAGATAGATATAATCATTGCTGGTATGACTGCAAATGAAGAGAGAAAGAAGTTTGTTAATTTTTCAGAGCCTTATTATAACAGTCAGCAATCTATATTAGTTCATAGAGACAATAAGGATATTTTCAGCTTTGATAATTTACAAGGTAAAAATGTTGGTGTTGTATTAGGTTTTACAGGCGACTTAATTGTAAGTGAGATGTCTAATGTAAATGTTCAGAAATATGGTGCTACATCAGAGGCTATATTGGCTTTGAAAAGTAAAAAAGTAGATGCTGTAGTTTTGGATTATGAACCTGCTAAGCAATATTTTAATAAAAATGATGATTTAAAATTAGTTCTTACCGCTTCTCAAAGCGAAGAATATGCTATTGCTATGAGAAAAGAAGATAGCGAATTGCTTAAAAAAGTTAATGATGCTCTAAATACTATAAAAGAAAATGGCACTTACGACATGCTTATAGAGAAATATTTTGAAAATAGATAATAAAAATATATATATAAAGCTTGCGTGTATATAATATTTGTGTATTTAAGAAAAATAAGGGAAATATATAGATGAGTGAATATTTAGAGCTGCTTAAAGAAGTATTTATTGCCAACCATAGATATATGTATATGGTTAATGGGCTTTTATTTTCTATAGGTACAACTTTATGTGCCACATTGATAGGTATTGTACTTGGTATTGTAGTAGCTTTAATGGAACTATCACATATTTATCCTTTTAAGAATATTAAGGGGCTTGAAACATTTAATCCTATATCAAGATTAGCATTTGGATATGTTCATGTTATAAGGGGGACTCCTGCGGTTGTTCAGCTAATGATTTGGGCTAATGTTATATTTGTAGGTTCTTTAAGGGATGTTCCTATATTTATTATAGCTTCTATAGCTTTTGGTATTAATTCGGCTGCTTATGTTGCAGAGATTATAAGGGCAGGAATTGACGGATTAGATAAGGGGCAAATGGAGGCTTCGAGAGCTTTGGGGCTTAATTATGGGCTTTCTATGAAGGAGATTATTATACCGCAAGCTGTTAAAAAAATACTTCCTGCTTTGGTTAGTGAGTTTATTATACTCATTAAAGAAACTTCTATAGTAGGTTTTATTGGGGGGGTAGATTTACTTCGTTCGGCTAATATTATCACTAGTCAGACTTATAGGGGAGTTGAACCGCTTATTGCGGTGGGGATTATATATCTTATATTAACTTCTGCTTTTGCGATGTTTATGAGAAAGGTAGAGAAGGGGCTTAAAGAAAGTGATTAAAGTAGAGAATTTACATAAGAATTTTAATCAGTTAAAGGTGCTTAAAGGTATAGATGTTAATATTGAAAAAGGAGAAATTATTGCAATAATAGGTCCTTCTGGAAGCGGTAAATCTACTTTTTTAAGATGTATAAACAGGCTTGAAGAGCCCAACGAAGGAAGTATATTTATAGATGGAAATAATATTTTAGATAAGAAGACTGATATAAATAAATTAAGAGAAAAGGTTGGAATGGTATTTCAGCATTTTAATTTGTTTCCTCATAAAACAGTAATGGAAAACATTATCTTAGCACCTATGAAATTAAAAGGATATAGCAGAGAGGAGGCAGAAAATAAGGCTCTTGACTTATTAAGAAAAGTTGATCTTGTAGAAAAAAAAGATACTTATCCTAATAAACTTTCTGGGGGACAAAAACAGAGGATTGCTATTGCTAGGGCTTTAGCTATGGAGCCTGAGATTATGCTTTTTGATGAGCCTACTTCGGCATTAGATCCTGAGATGATTAAGGAAGTATTGGATGTAATGATAGATTTGGCTAAAGATGGCATGACTATGCTGATAGTTACTCATGAGATGGGGTTTGCTAAAAATGTTGCAAGCAGAATACTTTTTATAAATGACGGTAAAATACTTGAAGATGAAACTCCGAAAGAGTTCTTTAATAATCCTAAACATGATAGAACTAAAGAGTTTTTATATAAGGTTTTAAATAAATAGTTTATCAAAATTTATATATTTTCTAAATGAAAAATTAAAAGTTTATATTAAATCATTTTGAATATTAGTTGACGCATAAAATTATTGATTTTGACAAATAGTAAAAATATTAGTATAATTATTAAATAATTTAGTAAAGGCAATATATGAGCAGATTAAAAATAATTTCTTGGAATGTTAATGGCATAAGAGCGGCATACAAAAAAGGTTTGATAGATTTTATAAAAAAAGAAAGCCCTGATATATTATGTTTACAAGAGACGAAAGCTTTTGAAGAGCAGCTTCCTGAAGATTTAAGGAACATAGAAGGCTATCAATTATTTATTAATCCTGCTGACCCTGAAATAAAAAAGGGTTACAGCGGTGTTGCTATATATACTAAATTAAAACCGAATAAAGAAATAAAAAATAAATTTGGTTCTAAATTTACAGACAGAGAAGGAAGAATATTATCTTTAGAGTTTGATAAGTTCACTATATTCAATGTTTATTTTCCTAACGGCGGCAAATCTGAAGAACATTTTAATTATAAGCTTTCTTTTTATGATGAAATGACTAAGCATATGATAAAATTAAAAGAGAAGACTAATGTAATATTATGCGGAGATATGAATATTGCTCATGAGGCTATAGATTTGGCTAGGCCTAAAGAAAATGAGAAGAGCATTGGTTTTTTGCCTATAGAACGCGAACGTATAACAAAATTTTTAAATAGCGGTTTTACGGATACTTTTAGAATGTTTGTGCAAGAAGGCGGACATTATAGCTGGTGGGATATGAAGACTCGTTCAAGAGAAAAAAATGTGGGCTGGAGAATAGATTATTTCTTTGTTAATAATGAAATATCAAACAATATAAAAAGAGCAGATATTTTAAGCGATGTTCTTGGCAGCGATCATTGTCCTATATTAATTGAATTAGAAGAAGAATAATAATTGATTATATTTTTTATTAGATTGCATAAAACTGTAATATTGATTTTTTAATTATATATAATAAAATTAAAAGATGTATATAAGGAGTAAAAAGAAATGGTTAGTACTATCATAGAGGGTAAAACTGCTATTATTAATATAGAAAAAAATATTATATCTGAGAATGTTGATATATTGGAAGAAAAACTTAATTATATAAAAGAGGCTGGTATATTAAATTTTGTATTTGATTTTCATAATATAGAATATATATGTTCTTCTGCTTTGGGGTTAATAGCTTCTGCTTTAAGGGTATCCGGCGAAAATGGGGGGAAGGTTTATTTTTGTTCTTTAAGCAATAAATTAACAAGTGTATTTGAAGCTACAAGGTTTCTCACTATAGTAGATACGGCCAAAGATGTTGATGAGGCTTTGAACAATATTAAGTAAATAATATTATATGTGATGAGGATTTATGCTAATACAGATTATTAATTTTATATATGTTCTTATAATGCAGGCTTTAAGGCTTTATTCTTTTATATGGTTTATATGGATTATTATTAGCTGGCTTACTGCTTTTGGGGCTATACATTTAGATTATTATAATCCTATAGTGAATTTCTTTTATAGAATTACGGATGGGGTTATAGATAAAGTTTTTGGAAATTTCAGAGATAAGCTTATAATCGGTGTGATAGATTTATCGCCTCTTGTATTTTTGCTTATACTTCAGATGGTGATACCGCCTCTAATCACTATGCTTTATAGGTTTGTAATTCGTTTAATATTATAAAAATGGAATTATTCTTATGGATTCTTTGGAAGATATTAATAGATATATTAATGATGGTGATTACAAGAAAGCTATAGAAGAATTAAATTTTTTAATATATGAAAACCCTGATAATGCTAAAGCTTTTTATATGAGGGGTAAGTTTAGGTTTATAGATTTAAAAAAGAATCAATATGATTATTCAAGTGCAAATCTTTCTTTGATATATTCAAATATAGAGTATGATCTTCTTCATTCTATAGAAATGGATCCTAATATAATTGATGCTTATAGGGGATTAATGTATTTAAATAGAGATATAGGCAATGTAGACAAAGAAAGAGAATATGCACAGGTTTTATTTGAAAAAGATAATAGGGCTTATGATGCTTTACTTGTGCTTGCTAATAGCTATTTAAATAATGGAGAGAATGCTTCTGATTTTCATCAGGCTATAGGGTATTATGATGATTTTATTGAGAGAGTAGATATTGAAGAGTCTAAAGTTGCGAGGTTTGAGAGGGGGCTTTGTTATTATAATTTAAATATATTAATTAAGGCAGATTATGAGGCTAATGACCTTATAAAAGATTTTCCTTTTTATGATGATGCTTATTTTCTAAAGGCTATTGCATTGGCTAGGCAGGGAGTTGATAGTGAGTTTTATTATGATGCTTTGCTTTTTTTAAATAGGGCTATAGAGCTTAATGATAAAAATTATAATGCTATTTATGAAAGAGCTGAGTGGTATTTTAGTAAAGAAGATTATTTGAATGCGATAAAAAATTATGATATTTTAATTGAAACGGATAATAAGTATAAATTAAATGCTTTGCTTTGTAAGGCACAGGCTTTGCATGATTATATTATCAGCAGAGAGAATTACACCAAAAGCGAAACAGAAAATAAATATTTAAAAGAGGCTTTTTATTTATTGGATAAAATTATAAACAACTGTGCTTTAGATAAAAAGATACATATTCAATATAGATACTATAAGGCTAATTTATATGATTATATTGGAGATTTTGATAAAGCAAAATATGAGTTTGAAGATATATTAAAACATAATGATGATATTGATGAGTGGTTTTATAAAAAGATATCAGAGTTTTATTATTATAATGCCAAAACAAATGAAGATTATAAAAAGACTATTAAATATTTAAATAAAATAACAAATAAAGATATTAGAGATTTGTTATATGCTGCTTTTTCTTATTATAAATTAAAGGATTATAAAGAGTCGGCATCTGCGGCAAAAGAAATAATAGAGAGAGATATATATTTTGATGATGAGGATATGTATCATTTAAGGTATGTGTATGCTTTTTCTCTCATGTTAACAAAATCCAATAATTATGAAGCTATAATAGAAAATTTAAAAATATCTTTAAATAGCGAAGAATTAAATAAGGCTGCAATATATAGAAATATAGCTAAAGTAATGATATACAATATACCTCAAGAGCATTATAATGAAGGGATTAAATATTTAGAAATGGCAATAAATATGAATGACTTTTTTGCCTACTATATATATTCAAAAGAGTTGTTTTATGGAAACATTTTAACTCCCTC
The DNA here is from genome assembly GCA_934725655.1 of uncultured Brachyspira sp. Classification (GTDB taxonomy): domain Bacteria; phylum Spirochaetota; class Brachyspiria; order Brachyspirales; family Brachyspiraceae; genus Brachyspira. Next base: position 1,901 of record CAKVCJ010000054.1, on the reverse strand, counting down.
GCCGGAACTTGCAATAGGAATGGCTAATACTTCTATAGATTTACGCAATACTTTCGAGCCTTCTTATATTATTATAGGAAGAGCTTATGAGCTTGGAAGGGGTGTAGAAAAAAATGAAGATAAGGCTTTTGAAATATATTATAAGGCTAATGAGATATCAAAAATGAATAATTATCATTCATCTTGTTCTAAGGCGGCACTTTCACATTGCTATTATAATGGGATAGGTGTAGAAAAAAATGAATCTTTGGCATTGAGTTTAATTAAGAATGCTGTGGATTTTTATAGCGAAAATTGCCATGATTATGTATTATTATTATATGCTTATTTTGCTCTTATTGGAAAGGAAGGATTTAGTTTGGAGAAGGCTGATTCTGTTTTTGATAAAAATATAATATATCATAATAGTTTATCTTTTATTATGACTTTTAAACGCGTTTATAAAAGACTTGGAAACAGTGCTATGGTAAAAAAACTTTCAATTATTGAAAAAGAGACTCTAAAAAACACAGGAGAGTTTAATTTAAGTTATTTAAGAAAATATATAAAAAATTATAATCAATATTATCCGATAGTATGTAATAGATAATTATCATTTTACTTTTTGACAAAAAATCATATTATATATATTATATATGAATTAAAAAAATATAAGAGAGGAAAAATTATGATAAATAAAACTATGAGTATATGGGAAATAATACAAATATTTCCAGATTCAGTAGAGATTATGATGAGTTATGGTCTTCATTGTGTAGGCTGTCATGTTGCAAGCTGGGAGAGCCTTGAAGAGGGATGCCGAGGACATGGAATGGATGATGAAAAAATAGATAATTTGGTTAAAGAAATAAATGAAAGATGTTCTAAAAACTAATAGATTTTTTAATTAAATATTTAAATAAAGATATAAGTTAAAATAAAAAGCTTCGTTTTAGATACGAAGCTTTTTTATATATACTATATTATATTTTCACACTTGTTTATTTATAAGTACAGATAATCTTTTATTAAGTAAGTGTTCTTTTCCTTTATTGTTGTAGCCTACTTTTTTACTTTCATTTAATACTTCTTTCATATCTGTAAAAAAGTCTAAAGCCTCATCAAACAATTTTGGCGCCAATTTATTTAGATGTTTTAGTCTAGCCATTAAAGTTACAAGCTCTAAACGAAGTGATGAAATTTTTGATGTTTTGTTTAGAGGTATTTTTCTTATTATATCAGACAAAGTAGCTGTTTGAGAAAGGTGAGGGAATTTATTTAGTATTATCAAATCTGTAATATTTTCTCTTAACTTTCTTAATTCATTAGCTTCTTTCATTTTTTCATTTTGATGATCGCAATACATATGCACATCTTGAAGTCTTGTATCTATGATAGAGTTTACTTTTCTCTCTTCATCTTCTAATATAATTTTGTAGACTTCTATTTCTTTGTTAAGAATTATTTCTATTTTTGTAAGTTCTTCATATAAATTAAACATAAAATACCATCCCTTAGTTTATATAGTAATTATCGATATTAAAGAAAATTACTTTACATAATTTTTTTAAATAAGTGTAATAATTAAGCATTATTAGTTTTATTTTTTTATAAATGTATTATAATTATTATTAATTATTTTAAGGAATTTTATTTTATGGAAGATATTAAAAAAGAAGAAGAGAAAATTGAGTTATTATCTTGTGCTTTAGAGGGGGGCTGTTCTGCTAAAATTCCTCCTGATTTGCTTGAAAAGACATTATCGCCTATATTAAAAACAAAAGTAGATTCTAATCTTTTATCGGATGTTGATATAGGAGATGATGCGGGTGTTTATAAGATTTCGGAGGATAATGCTATTATATTTACAGTAGATTTTTTTCCTCCTGTGGTTGCTGAGCCTTATTTGTTTGGAGAGATTG
>CAKVCJ010000053.1 GCA_934725655.1 uncultured Brachyspira sp. | reverse complement strand
TGAGATATCTAATTATATTCCTTCTTGCTGTAAATATATTGTATTCGCAAAGCTATTTAATAAGAGAGTTAAAGGGGGGCATTTGGGTTACTTCTCAGGTAGAGATAACAAATAATACTCAAACAAATCAAAATAAGCAGCCCTCACTTCCTAAAGCTCCTATCAAATCAAACAGCCGTATTATAACTTCCGAAGAAATAGACAGAATGGGTTATAAAAATGCTCAGGAAGTGCTTGCTAATCAGCCCGGATTTGTAAATAAGGGCACATATATGGGTAATGAAGTAGTTGATCCTGCGGGGGCTAATGGAGATAATATAAAGATATATGTTAATGGCGTACTTATGAACACTGCTAAGGGAAATGCTGATGCAGGTGTTGACTTAAGAAGAATACCTTCAAATTTAATAGAATCTATAGAAATAATAGGAAATTCTATATATATAACTACAAAAACTCCTGCTCAAGATATACTTTTGGTATCATTAGGCTATGGCGCATATAATACTGTAAGACCTTCTATACTATTTTCAAGAAACATTGACGATAATCAAGTTTTTACTTTTACAGCAGATTCTTATTACAGCGACGGAAATTATTATTATGATTTTAGTAATTTAACAGGCGATAGAGTAAAAGGCAATTTTAGAGATAATAGACAGTTTATTGCTAATTCATCTGCCAACTATAAATATACCTTCAATAATAAAGACTTTATAAATGTATTTGCTAATGTATCATATTCAAGCTCGGCTGCACAATATGAAATTCCTCCTGTTAATAAAACAGACTCTTGGTTTACTTTTACTACTCTTACATCTGCAGTTTCATATAATGGTTTTTCTGATATATTAGATTATAATATTACATTATCATATTTATTTGATTCATTTGTAGACAGACCATATTTTCAAGACGGTAAATTTGTGTCAGATTATAAATCGCATGCTATAGCCTTAACTGCTCCTTTATCAAGAATGGATGAATTTATCCCCAACACTATTACAATGTATAATAAATTAACTCCCGAATACAGATACGATATTTTAACCGAAGATACAAATGCAATAGAAACTAACTTCTATTACTACCCTCAAAGACATTCAGTTTCTTTAAAATATGAAATGCAGCTTTCTTTCGGATATTGGGATGATGCTGCTCCTATATTTACATTGCTCCCAAGCATAAAATATGAATATCAAAATGAAATATTTACAAATCAAAAAAATAAAAATTATTTAGCATATAATGCTGGATTTAATTTGAATTTTTATAAAGGATATGCATTATATTTTGGTTATATGAGCGATTATACAGCTCCTACTTTTAATGACCTCTATTACGGAGTATTTAGTAATCCTCAGCTTCTTCCAGAAAGCTATAATCAATTACTTACAAAATTAACAATAGAACCCGTAACCAACCTAAAAATAGAAGCCTCTTATGCATATACTATCTATACAAATAAAATAATTTGGTTTAGCAATGTACCAGAAAATGTAGATACAGCAACTTCGCATATAGTTAGTTCAAGTATAGGATATGATATACCTTTTGCTAAGTATCATAAAATAAAAACAAAAATAGGCTATTCTTATCAGCTTGCTTATATGGGAGAGGATAAATTACCTAAAATAGGTTTGCCGGAACATGTAGTAACAGCATTATTAGGATATGATTTTATACCTAAAAATGATGTATTAAGTTCATTATCTTTAAATATTTATTATACCTACTCCACTCCAAGGCCTTTATCAGATTACAGACCTATAAGATATTCCGAAGTATTCCATGATTTTAATATATCATTTTATTCTATATGGTTTAATCATTTGATATTCTCTATGCATTTTAAAAATATTTTTAATAAGACCCCAATACTTTCAACATATTCTGTTGCTAAGCCATTTACTTGGGAATTTGAGGTAGGATATAATTTTTAAAATTTAAAACAAATTTTGTTATTTTTATGATATACTATTGACTTTTATGTACATAGTTGTATACTTAATTATAATAATTAGAATTTCATAAAGATTCAATCTATATTAGTAGGAGTTATTAATGATAGATTTCATATTAAATACTAAAATAATCTCTGGTAATAATGCTCTATTAGAATTAGATCTTTCAAAATCCAAAAAAGTTTGTATTTTTACAGATAATAATATGCTAAAAATGGGTGCTTGCAACACAACAATAGAATTAATAAAAAAGAATAATATAAATTATGAAATATTCTCAGATATAGAGCCAGATCCAAGTTTTGAAATAGTAATAAAATGTTTAAGTAAAATTTTAGAATTTGAAGCTGATACCATCATTGCTATAGGAGGAGGCTCTGTAATAGATACAGCTAAATCCGTAATATATTTTGCTTTGGAAGTAAATAAAAAAATGTCAAGCAGCATGAAAAAGCCTTTGTTTATAGCAGTTCCAACAACAAGCGGAACAGGTTCTGAAGTAACTTCCTACGCCGTAATAACAGATAAAGAAACACATAGAAAAGTACCTTTAGTTTCTAATGAAATGCTTCCAGACATAGCATTATTAGACCCTCAGTTTACATTAACAGTTCCTCCAAGAATAACAGCCGAAACAGGTATGGATGTTATGGCACATGCTTTCGAATCTTATGTTTCAGTTAATGCAAGTCCATTTACTATTCCATACAGTGAATATGCTGTAATAGGTGTTTTTAATAATATATCTAAAGCGGTTAGTAATGGAAAAGATATTGAAGCACGTATAGCTATGCATGAAGTTTCCTGTATAGCTGGTATTGCTTTTAATAATGCCAGATTAGGATTAATACATGCTATGGCGCATGCTCTCGGCGGAAGATTTAGACAGCCTCATGGAAGAGCTAATGCTATATTAATGCCTTATGTTATAGAATATAATGCCAAACATTGTAAAAAAGCTGCTGCTAAATATTCAAAAATTATAAAGTTATTGAATGTTAAAAATATTGATGATGATTTAGTAGCTTCTGAAATATTAAAAGCTCTTATTTTAGAATTAAATAAATCTATAGGAATAAATCATAAAATAACTGATTATGGTATTGATAAAAATGAATTTGAAAATGCTATAGAAGAAATGGCTTCTAATGCTCTTAAAGATGTATGTTTATTAACAAATCCTATAAAACCTACCTTAGAAGATGTTAAAAATATTTATAAAAATCTTATATAAAGATATTTTTAATAGATATTTTTAATAAAAAAAGAACAATTATAAAAATTGTTCTTTTTTTATTTTTTATTAAAAGGATTAAACCTATTTTACTTTGAAAAATTCTTTGAATAAGCAATTCTTAAAAATTTTGCATAGAAAGGAGTAGAAAAAATAATAGAATCTCCATCATATACAGAGACTATTTCACCTTTCTTAGCCTCAATTTTCTTATTATCTTTATTAACTATTAAAGTGCCTTCCAAAACAATATATATTTCATCACAATTAAGTTTACATTGAATATTTGTATCCTCTAATTCCATAAGAAAACATTTTAAATTGCATGTTTCTTCCGAATTAAAAACATCTGTCATATAAACTTTAGGGTTAATATCAGTTTTTACTTTATTAGCATCTATATCAGAGATAAGTTTTTTAAATATTTTATTTTCAGCACTTGATCTTTTATCTTCTTTATATCCAGAAGCAGTTCCAGTATGTAAAAAATCGCAAATAACTTTACTAACAAGTGATTGAACATTATTATCTTCCATAAAATATAACTCCTTTATAATCAAGGTATAATCTTCCATACATCATCATGCGGCTTTGCAATAATAGTGTGTCTGCATTTACTATTTAGCTTTTTTATAGAAATCTCCGCACTTTTTACTGCCTCTTTTATATTAGATATACTGCCTGCTATGATTATAACAACAATCCCCGCACCAATCAATTCTTTATCTATCACTTCCACATTAGAAGCATTCAAAAGAGTATCTAAAGCACTAATTGTGGCAACATATCCTGTAGTTTCTATTATACCAATAGATAAATTTAAATTTTCCATTAAAAAACTTTATGAATTAACCCTTCTCAAAACTTCAATAATAACATTTTTGATAATCTTTTCATCAGTTATATTACATTTATTTACCAAAATCTTTATAGTCTGCTTAACTATCTCATTATCATTATTACTATCACAGCAGCAGCAATTGCAACCAGCCTCATCATTATTATCTTTTTTGTATACTACTTCTATCCTCTTAGATCTAATTATATCCATAGCACTCGGCGTAATGATAACATTAGAATCAATGTATATCACCTCTTTCCCATCTTTAATAAGCTCATAAATATTTTGAGTATTATAAACTATTTTATTTTTCTTCATAAATAAATACTCCTAAAATTATAAAATAGAATTATATAATTCATCTATAGGCGAAGGCAATATACAATAATCAACTACAAGTCCATCATCTTGAGCCTTCTTAATACCTGCTTTTACAGCTTCCTCAACCGCACTTACCTTTCCTGTTAAAGTAATATAAGATTTACCTCCTATAGCAAAACCAAGCCTTACATTAACAAGAGAAACATTACTTGCCTTAGCAACATCATCAGCACCCTGTACAGCAGAAGCAATAGAAAAATATTCAATAACTCCAATAGCCTCTCTCGGAAAATCTTCCAAAGTACCATTAATAGCCTCTATCACACTTTCATGTATATTTGCTATAACAAAAGAATTAATCACAGATACCCCGCCTATTTCAACTCCCGCATTCTTAGATGATTCAACAGCTCCTACATCTCCGCTGAATATTACAATATATTTTCCAGGACATACAGAATGAGATCTTAAAATTTTCACATTGGCAGCTTTGCCTATATGGTCTGTAACTAATATGCCCCTCGCTATACTATTTAATTCTATCATTCCTATAGACTTCATTTAACACTCTCCCCATTTATAACTATTTTTTCAGTATCAACAGACTCTACAATACCATTTATACTAGAATGTATATTAGCCCCAACTTTATCCATTGGTACTGCAGCTATAATTTGTCCCTCGCTAACTGAATCGCCAACCTTTACAACCGCTTCGGCAGGCATTCCTATATGCTGTCTTAATTCTATAGACACCTTAGAAACATTTAACTCTTTAGGATTATCCATATCTACATCAGCATGAGAATATTTATCTAATCCTAAAATAGTAGTTAATCTATTTGTTGATACTCTCCTATATTCTATAGAAGGATGTACTCCATAATCTTTTACATTCCTATCAGGTTTAATATTAGCTTTTCTCAAAAGAGATTTAACGTATATATTCATATTTGAAGGATTAATACCCATAGGACAAGAATAAAGCTCGCATATTCCGCATTCGCAGCAGAAATTGGCTTCTTTAAGCTTATCTAAAGTCTGCTCGCTATTATTTTCTATATTCTCCAAATCGGCAAAGGCAACAGAACGCATAACTAAATGCGGATGAATCTTATGGCCTATTAAATTTCTCGGACATAATTCAGAACATGCACTGCATTGTATACAAGAACATTTTGCCATAGCTACAATTTTAGAATAATTTACCTTTTTCTTTTTAACTAAAGGATGATTTTCATCAATAACTATTAAAGCCCCAGTAGTCTTTTTAACAGAGAGATTCTTAGTTTCAGTTATATGATAATACCTGCCCATCATAGGCCCCCCTACTATCACATACTTATTATCATCTTTCACCCCAACTTGATATAAAATTTCTCTCAAATTAGCACCAACAGGTACTTTAACAATAGAAGGATTTTCAACTTCCCCTAATATTGACATGTATTTTGAAATTACAGGTTTATCGCTTAAGCTATCATAAATATTGCACAAAGTAGCAACATTAAATACCACACATCCCACTTCTAAAGGTATACCGCCAGCCTTAATAACTCTCTTAGTGATATTATACACTAATGTTTGTTCATCGCCTAAAGGATAAAAACTTTTAAAAGCCTTTATTTCTATAGGAGCATTTTCTTTTTTTATAGCATCAGATAAAGCTTCTATTTGTTTTGTATATTTTTTCTTTGTGCCTATAATAATATGTTCAGCTGATACTTCTTTTCCTATAATAGCCAATGCTTTAACTATCTTTTCAGCATATTTAAGCATTAAGAACTGATCCGTTTTTAAAAGCGGCTCACATTCTGCTGCATTAGCAATTAAATATTCCACTTTTTCAGGCAACTTTATATGTGACGGAAAACCAGCTCCGCCAGCCCCTACAATACCAGCATTATATATTTTTTCTTTCAAGCTCATATAAAACCTTCATTTATTTTTATTTATTTAAATCTACTTGATCTACTATACCAACTATAACTGCATCTATCGGAAGCATATTCTTATCTCCCTGAGCATTCCTTGCCCCGCTTCCAGAAGTTATAATAACTATATCATCAATACCCGCACCTATATAATCGCAAGCTACAATAATATTTAATTCTTTATTAGTATCAGGTTCAAAAACCCTCGCTATTAAAAGCTTGCTGCCAGATAGTGCTTCTTCTTTTTTGGTAGCCCATACACTTCCTATTACTTTTGCTAATACCATTTTTAATAATTCCTTTTTTATTCATATAGAATATTTATTTTATTATCTTTAATATAATCCATAACAAGCGGCGTAATAATTGCATTACTTCTAACTTTAATGCTTGAATAATTATTAATAATATCAATTATATCTGATTTAGTAATAATTTTCTTATCTGTAAAGTCAAAACAATTACCAGTCTTTATTACTGCTTCATTCTCATTTTTCTTAAAAAAGCTCGATAAGAAATGTTTTGTTTCTAATATCGATAACCCATAAGATTTCGCTGTATTTTCTAATTCTAACAATTTAGAAAATAATGGATTTGAAGCATTCTGTTTGTAACTATCAAATTTTTCAGTATTTTTTAATGCTGTAACTTTTTTGCCCATTAATAAAGCATTGATTATAAAAGAAATATTATCATTTTTATATAAAAGATTAGATATGCAAGAGAGAATTTCTATAGATAAATCATTAATAATAATCATAGAATAATCATTAGGATTAATATTATCTGCCTTATTGGATATATATAGTTTATATCCCATATTTTCCAATTCATCTTTAAAACAAAAACTATTATTATCTGACAAAACAAATATAGAATCAGTACATTTATTATTATTATTAAGCTGATTAATAACTTCTAATACAATTTTTCTTAATACTAACTCATCCATAAATTATAATACTTCCTCTAATATCTTATCATTTTTAACTAAACTCATAGCTATACCTAAAGGTGTCACTAAAAAAGGATTTTTAGGCTTTATAGTTTGTATGTTAGTTTCTTTTTCAATAATATTTTCAAATCCGTCCAAACAAACTGTACCGCCTACTAAACATATCAAATCAATATTATAATCCTTTATATGCCTATTTATTATACTTCCAACTTTCTGTATAACAGGCATCACTATTCTAAACACTTCCTTAGAATTATTTTTATCTTTCTTTTTATCCTCTGCCTCATTAAAAGGAATTCCATAATTACCAGCAATAGTTAATGTAAAATGCGTTCCTCCTGTAGGTTCATCAGCAGTGTATATCATTTTTCCATCATTAAATATAGCAATACCAGTAGTTCCGCCCCCAACATCAACAACAGCCCCATCTTTAATATTTAATATATAATTAGCAGCCTCAGGTTCTTCTATAACATTCAACACCTCAAAACCCGCACTCTCAGCCACATATCTATGCGTAGCCACAGACTTATTATTAACACCAGGAGGCATAGCAATGGCAGCATTTATAAGCTCAACTCCAAGCCTATTTTCTAATCTTCCTTTTAATTCCCTCACAATAGAACAAGCCCTTGAATAATCAACAACAAGCCCGTCCCTTACAACTTCAGCATATTGTAATTCCGTAGCTATTGGATTACCAGCAGAATCAACAACTACAAGTACAATATATGCTGTACCTAAATCTACACCTACATATAATTTATCATTTATGTTGAAATCATTTATTTTTTCTATGCACTCAGTAGTTTTATCTATGAGCGAATTAACATGTTCAAAAGAAAAACTCATAAAATGATTTCTCCATAACCTTGGCTTAATAAACCGCAAGCATTAGCCTCATCAAAATCTATATGCATAGCAGGCATAAATTTATTGCTCACCCTCGCAACAACCTCATCAAATATTAAAGACCTAATACCATAAACCTTCACTTTTACTATTTGACCATTTTCTATATTCCACTCTTTAGCATCTTCTTCTCTTAAATGTATATGTCTTTTAGCTATTATAACAGAGTTTTTCGCCTCTATACTTCCATTTTTAGTTGCTATAGTTACAGTTCCAGCCCCTTGAAGATTACCAGATTCATTAATTGTAATATCTTTAATACCCAAAGCTCTCGCATCAGATAAAGACAATTCAACTTGAGTACTTTTTCTTACAGGGCCCAATATTGCAACATTATTCATTTCAGATTTTGGACCAATAAGTTTAACTCTTTCTTCGCTTAAATATTGTCCGGGCTGAGAAAGCTCTCGTTTTGGAGTTAGAGAATAATTGCTTCCAAATAATATCTCTAAATCACTTTGCGATAAATGTACATGTCTTGCAGATATTTCTACTTTGATAATCTTTCTTTTATTAAGTTCGTACTTAATGGAATTAGATATTTCATTTAAAAGTGCCTGTTCATTCATTTAGTTATATCCTTACCAGTATGTGCCATAAGCATTAATATATAAATAGCACTGCTCATACGATTTAATAATTTTATTAAGTCTTCTCTTTCACCTTTTAAAGCATTATATGCTACTATCTCTACTTCTCTAACAGCAGTCCTTATCAAATTAAGTTTTATCACTGTAAATGGCATATCACAATTAACAAAAATATGATCACATCCAAAATATTCTTTTGGGTGATGCGACATTTTTCTAATTTCTTCTTCAGTTAACCCGAATATAGTATCAAATTCTAAATTTTTATTAGTAGCCTCAGAATATAATACTGTATGCACAAGTTTTTGATATTTTTTCAAATAATCCAATAATTTATCTTCATGTTTTTCTTTAAACTGATATTGTATATCAACTATTAAAGAAAGTAAACTATCTAACTTGCCTCTCAAAAATATTCTCGGATGATTTTTTTCTACTAATACATTATTGTATAGATGAGTATAATTTTCAGGTTTAGTATCCAATCTTTTTTTTGTCTCATAGTCTATATAGTATCCCATATTTTCTATTTCTCTTATACCATAAGACTTAGGATTTGAAGTAGAACTTCCTACATTACAGCTTTTAGACTTTATTTTAAGTTCTATTTTGCGAGAAGACAAATATTCCTTAGCAGAAGGAGTTACAAAAACACCCTCTTCTATAAAATATTCTGATACATCTTTATTGAGTATCTCGCTTCTCAACATTTGCTCTGTTAAAACTTTCATAGTAAACCTGTTATATTATTGTTCTTCTTTAGCAACACTTTTAACTGGAGAATTAGGAAGTATAGTTTCAATTTCTTCATGCGGTCTTGGTATTACATGCACGCTTATTAATTCGCCAACTTTAGCTGCTGCTGCCGCACCTGCATCTGTTGCTGCCTTTACTGCGCCTACATCTCCCCTTACCATAATAGTTACTAAACCGCCGCCTACTAA
>CAKVCJ010000052.1 GCA_934725655.1 uncultured Brachyspira sp. | reverse complement strand
CAAACACATCAGGCTTTATAGACTGAGCCCCATCACATAAAGCATGCTCAGGGTCATTATGCACTTCTATAATCATACCGTCAGCACCTGCAGAAATTGCTGCTAAAGTGAGAGGAAGTGCCATCCAAGACTTGCCGCTTGCATGCGAAGGGTCGCCTATCACAGGTAAATGGCTCAAACGCTTTATTGCTGGTATCGCTGATACATCAAAAGTGTTTCTTGTATAAGTTTCAAATGTTCTCACCCCTCTCTCACATAATACAACATTATCATTGCCCTGATTAAGTATATACTCAGCACTCATTAGCCATTCTTCTATAGTATTAGCTAAGCCTCTTTTTAAAAGTATTGGCTTTTTTAATTTACCAACCTCTTTTAAAAGCTCAAAGTTCTGCATGTTTCTTGCACCTATTTGAATCATATCAACAGTATTTTCAAAATCTTCTAAATGTCTAATAGATACTATCTCGCTTACAATAGGTATGCCAACCTCCTCTCTTGCAAGCTTTAATATTTTAAGCCCGTCAAGTGCTAAGCCTTGGAATGCATAAGGGGAAGTTCTTGGCTTGAAAGCGCCTCCCCTAAGCATTGAAGCTCCTGAAGCCTTTACACTTTTTGCTATACTAATTAATTGCTCCTCACTCTCTACAGAACAAGGTCCTGCTATTATCACAGGTTTCTCTCCTCCTATTTTTACCCCGCTTACATCTACTATAGTATCTTCTTTTTTAAATACCCTATTTGCTCTTTTAAATGGCTCTTGTACTTTTAATACCTTTGATACTCCTGGTAAAGATGCTATTAACTCCCTATCTATTTTAGAAGTATCTCCTACCATCCCTATTACTGTATAATCTACACCAACACTTTTATGTATTCCTAACCCAGCATTTTTTAATCTTTCTATAATGCTTTCTATATACTCTTCTTTGGCATTTGGTTTCATTACTACTATCATAATAAAATCTCCTTAAATAAAAATAATATATTATAAAATTATTATATACTTTCTATTTAAAAAAAGCCCTCCTAAAATAAAGCCCATGGGCAGGAGCAGTTACAAAAGCAAGCGTTCTATCCTCTTTTTTTAGTATCTCTTCTATAAAGTTAATAGGCATATTCTTCCTTTGCCCTTCCACCAATGTACCAACTATAATACGAACCATATTATGCAAAAAAGCATTGCCCCTTATAATAAAATATATAGTATCTTTTTTTCTTATAGCCCTCACCCTCTCAATATACCTAAACTTAGAATCATTCTCATCTTCAGTAGAGCAAAAAGATGTAAAATTATGCTCCCCTATAAGATATTTAGCATATTCATTTATAAGCTTTTCATTTATAATGTTATTTCTATAAAACCAAGAATACCTCTCATAAAAAGGAATTGATATATCACTGTTTTGAACTACATATATATATTCTCTAAAAGTAGCAGAAGCTCTCGCATTAAAACCGTCATCTACAACTTCAGCATTAATTATTCTTATATCTTTAGGAAGTGAGGAATTCAAAGCCCTAGTAACTCTTTCTATAGGCACAAGCATCTTTTCAACTCTAAAATTGGCCACCTGCCCCAAAGCATGCACCCCCGCATCAGTGCGTCCGCAGCCATATATTGTACTTTTTTTTGAATATATTTTTTGAACCGCTTTGTAAATTTCACCCTGAACCGTTCTCAAATTAGGCTGTATCTGCCAGCCAAAAAAATCTGTACCGTCATATTGTATTGTTATTTTTATATTTGTCATTATTATTTATATATTAGTAAAAATTATATTTGAATAATCATACTATAATAATAAATTAAGTCAAATTATTATACAAACAATTATGTCTTATAATTTTTTTTAATTAATATGATTAATAATAAAAAAAGAGCTGAGAAATAATAATAATATCCCAGCTCTCTAATAATAATATTTTTATAAGTTTTATTCTTCTATAATGATAACATAAGTCATTCGAGAACGTTTTATTGTGATTGTAAATGACTTATCTTCACCATAAGATTTAACAAACTTATTATAATCATCAATATTAGATATTGTTATTCCATTAATAGCCTTAATTACATCACCAGGTCTAAGTCCAGCAGTATAAGCCTTAGAGTTTTGAGTCATATTTACCACAACAACTCCCCTCTCATTGCTTCTAATCTGAAGTCTCTGAGATATCTCCGGAGTAACATCAGAAACATCTAAACCCATCCAAGCATTAGCATCTCTTGAGCTTTGTGATGAATTAGAGCTAGGAACAACATCTTCATCTTCCTCTCTGGCTTCTATTGTAATTCTTGTAATTTTTTCTTTGCCGTTTCTTAAATATTTAACTTCAACTTTACTTCCAACTTTAGTAGTGGCAACTTTATTAAATAAATCAACACTCTTAGTCATTCTCTCGCCGTCAAACTCTATAATAATATCGCCGTCTTGTAAACCGCCCTTAGAAGCAGGAGAATTAGGTATAACCTCACTTACATAAACCCCAGAGTTTTGTTTAATATTTAATCCTCGAGAAAGATTCTCATCAATATCTTGTAAATATATTCCTAAATAACCCCTAGTAACTTTTCCATTCTCTTTTAAATCTTTCATCACAGAAGTAGCAATGTTAATAGGAGTAGCAAAACCTATGCCAATGCTTCCGCCAGAAGTAGAATATATTAAAGTATTAATACCAATAACCTGTCCATGTATATTAAATAAAGGGCCTCCTGAATTACCAGGGTTTATAGCAACATCAGTTTGAATATATCTCTGATACCTATTAGCACCAACATCACTTCTACCCTTAGCACTAACTATACCAAAAGTAACAGTATTGTTTAAACCATAAGGGTTACCAATAGCAATAGCAAACTCGCCAGGTTCAATAGCATCACTGTCGCCTAAAGCTACATAAGGAAATACCCTGTCAGATTCTATTTTTAATAAAGCTAAATCATAAGCCTCATCATAACCTATTAATTTAGCAGGCAATTCCTCATCTTCGCCATATAAAAGCACCATAATCTTAGTAGCACCCTTAACAACATGGTAATTAGAAAGAACATATCCTTCGTCATTAACAATGAAACCGCTTCCTAAAGATTTTTGGCTTCTTCTTTGTCTAGGCATCTGATCGCCAAAGAAAAATCTAAAAAACTCATCAGCATATCTATCTTCATAAGTTTGTCCAGATTCAATTTCTGTAGATATATTAACAACCGCAGGCATATTCTTATCAACAACTTCCCTAATAGCACTCTCAACCTCTAAAGCACCATCTAAAGAACCATTAAAAGCAGCCTTTTCCGGCGCAGCCTGTGCATGCACAACAAAATCGCTGTCTTTAGAATTCTTTTCATAAGAAAATATAAAAAATGATATTATTATTCCTAATAAAGTAAATGTAAGGCCAAGATTGAGAAAAAACATAAATGATTTTTTATTTTGATTCATATATATAACTACCTCCTATAATTGTGGTTTTTCTATATTACTAATTTATTATATTGATTGAATGATATTTCACTATATAAACCTATTATAAAAAAGTAAAGTAAAAACTTATCTATAGTTATTATGCTTATAAAAAATCTCAGGCTCGCCATTAGGACGAGTATTCCATCTCGGATGAACCCAAAGCCAATTTTCAGGATATTTCCTTATAATATCTTCTAA
This sequence comes from uncultured Brachyspira sp., assembly GCA_934725655.1. Classification (GTDB taxonomy): domain Bacteria; phylum Spirochaetota; class Brachyspiria; order Brachyspirales; family Brachyspiraceae; genus Brachyspira. The sequence goes on along the minus strand of CAKVCJ010000052.1, from coordinate 6,057 downwards.
TTTCTTAGTATACTTCTGAGTATTATAATATAAAGTCTCCTCTTTAGTATCTTTTTCTTCTATATGCATCATTTCAGATACAACTATCTTATGATGTCCATATCTGTCAGGCACATCATACATTATAACTATAGGAGATTTAGTCTTCATAGCCACAGCAATAGGCCCAACCGCAGTAGCACATTTCTCTCCAAAAAAATCAACATAAATTCCATCTATATAATTCTGATCGCATAAAAAAGCAACAGGCTTATTCTCCGCCAAAGTATAAAATATCTCTTTTAAATCCCCCCATTTTCTAGCAATACACTTCATCCCTCTCTTTTCCCGCCAAGACTTCATATAAGTATCTAACTTAGGATTATCTAAAGGCCTCACTATAACACTCGGATTATACCCCTTAATACCAAAATATGAAGCTATATACTCCCAATTACCAATATGCCCCGTGATAACTACAGCTCCCTTATTTTCCTCTAAAGCCTTGTCAAATATATCTATACCCTCTATCTTTATACGATTTAATATCTGCTTATCAGACATTCTCGAAGCCTTTATAAACTCAGCAAAAGTCATCATCATAGATTTCATAGAACGTCTGGCAATAAGCCTCCTCTCCAAATAAGATTTTTCCGGAAAAGCCTGCTTCAAATTAATTAAAGCAACCTTCCTGCTCTTTGGAGCTACATAAAACATCAAAATCCCTATAATCTTGGCAAAAAATATAACAAAAATATAGGGAAAAAATGATATAACTTCCATTAATACTCTTAATGGAATATACTCAAGCATAATAATTTTATTTGATTTATAAGCCAATTCCTACTCCCGATTATTTTCAACATTATCATCATTTTCTTTTAATTCAGATGCATTGTCATCTGTAAACTCTTTTTCTAACTTTTGCAAATTATCATCTAAATCATCTTTTTTCTCTTCCTTAACATCTTTATCATCATTAACTTCTTTCTTCTTAGAATTATCTTCCGCCGCTTTTTTAGAGCCTTCTATTAATATTCCAGCCCCAGACAATTCACCCGATGTAATTAAATAATAAAAACCAGATACAAAATAATAAGCCTCTGTTAAAGCTTTTAATACATTATATCCTTGTATTCTTTTCTTACTGCCGCTTACATCAGTAAAGAAAGTCAATATATCATTAGGATTTGCTATAATTCTCTCTCTTTCTATTTTATCTAATAATAGTTTATCCAATTTCTTTTTTAAAGATGATATAATAGAAACTATATGAGATTTTAAATTCTTAGCAGTATAAGATATCTGTCCGTTTTTTTCAGCTAACATAGATACCCTCTGTTCAAACCTCATTGTAGTATCCTGCTCTATTTTTAAAGCATTTTTACACATATCACTATACTCTAAAAACCTAGAATTGGAATCTGATAGAGATAAAAATATATTATTAAAATCACTCTTATAATCTGTTCTAACTAAATTATCATAAATCAAATTATATTTTACCTTGTTAGAAACAAATAACACAGAATATTCTCTATCTAAAAAATCTAATAATACTTTTATTCTATATATCTTATCATCATCCGATACTTGAAAAAACGGATCTCCTTCTATCTCTATATTATTATCAGCCTTTCTAAATGAAACTACCTTCTCTATAAGTTTTACCCCTATAGATTCTATTTTCATCAATTTCTCTTCTTCATTATCTTCAGAAGTTTTAGTATCTTTTATTTCTTCTTTTTGCTGTTTTGTAATTTCTTCTTTTTGCTTTAACTCTCTTTCTTTTTTTAATTTAGTATAATATCCAACTATATCTGTTTCTGTAATATCTAAGAAATTATTAATTTCAGACAATGTTTCAAGTTTCTCTTTAGAAGCATATTGAAGCAAAGATAATAATTTGGGATAATATTTTGAATATATTAAATCTACATCCTTTTTAAAATTGGATATTCTTGGATTAATAACTCCCTTGCTAATATTGTCTACTATAGAATATGCTATTAAAGCTTTTTCACCCGCAAATTTCAATTTTGAAGAATAAGCATGCAAAATATATAGAGGTCTAAACATAGCTTTAAGTTCATTAACATAACTGCGGGCTTGGGTAGGAGAATGCAAATCTTTATATTGTCTTAAAAAAGTCTTATAAATATTTTCATCATATTGATCTTTTATACGCTCTAAAAGTTCAATATCTTCTAAATCATTAGAGAATTGAGCTAATATTTTTTCTTTTTTACTCTTAGGCTCTAAAGAATTATCATCTATTGGATTTAAAGCATTGAATATAAGAGTGTCCATCTCCAAAAAGGCTGATATAACGTTTTTATCCATAAAACCTAAGAACTTATTATGTACATTTCCGCCAAAAAAAGTTATTGTTTTATTAGATAAAGCATCCAACCATAATTTGAAATTTAAAAATATACTTTTTTGTTTTTTTACAGCTACTGCATTATTAGGCTTTTCTTTTTTAGGAGCGGTATTAGTATAAACATAATTACCTCTTGGGGTGGTATTAGAATAATTATTTTTAGGCTTATTATAACTTGGTGCAGTTTTTTTAGATGAATAATCAGGGGAAGATTGCTTTTTTCTGTTAGTGATTACCTCACCGCCTGCATCTACAAACTTATTAAATAAATTTCTTCTATCATCTTCATGAAGATTATCTAATTTTAATCTATTTCTAGTATTATCTATATCACCCATAGAAAATAACTCCTAAAAAATATATAATTATTTACCCCTATGTATTATAGTAGCCGTAGCCTGACTGCCTGCTAAAACAGTCATACTAGATATTTGAACATGTCTTTTTCTAGTAATAATATACTCTATATTATCGGCTATATCTTCTGCATATAAAGGATCAAAACCCTTATAAACATTATCAGCTTTTTCTTTATCTCCTTTAAATCTAATAGTAGAAAACTCTGTATTTACTGCTCCTGGTTTTATATTGGTTACTCTTATAGGCTTGTCTATCAATTCAATTCTCAAAACATCGCCAAACATCTCTACAAAAGACTTAGTAGAACAATAAATAGCACCTCCAAAATAAGCCTCGTCTGCCGCAGTAGAAGCTAAATTGATGATATCAGCATTTTTACTACCCAGCATTAAAGGTATTATCATTTTTGTTAATACTATTAAACCTTCGCAGTTTACCCTTATCATCTGCAAGCTGTCTTCTATATCATTGTTATAAAAATAATCCTTACCTAAAGCAAGCCCTGCATTATTGATAAGTATATCTATATTCTTCCATTCATTTTCTAATGAAGAGACAGCATCTTTTATACTATTAGTATCGGCATAATCAACCTTTATAACTTTTACTTTTATTTTATATTCTTTTTCTAATTCTTCTTTTAATGCTTCTAATCTGTCAATTCTTCTCGCTGTTAAAATAAGATTAACACCATTAGAAGCAAGCATCTTAGCAGCCGCCCCGCCAATACCAGCACTAGCCCCAGAAATAAAAGCTAATCTTCCTTTGATATCTTCTTTATACATAAAAAACTTGCCCTTATAATTATTTATTCAGCAGTTCTTATTCTGCCAGCAACATCTTCAGCAGTGTATTGCATACCAACCTCTTGAAGATATTTTGAAATTAAAGTATCCATTTGCTTTTTTAAGCCCTTTGAATATAATTCAGCTACAACTGTACAATTTTGTTTAGAATCCCATTTGCTCTCAACTATAGATACCCCTCTCACTCTTCCGGCTACTCTCTCTTGTATTACATATTCATCTATCATACCTTTTTCTGTAGAGCTTAAAGATTCTACATAAGAGCCAACTATTTTAGCTACTATTTTATTTTTAGCATCCAACTCTGCAGCCTGTCTTGATGCAACTTCTCTTCTAAACTTATCATCAGTATCTATATCTTCACTAGGCGAACCCATTCCCATTACCCTGAAAGTATCATCATTTATCCAGCCTTCAGGATTATTCCTGCTAACCCCAGTTCCGCAAGAAGCTAATACCATCATCATAATAATAGTGATAAACAAGTATAATTTTTTATTTTTCATATAGCGTACCTCCGTTTATTTCTATATTAAATATTATATATATTAATAATATGATTGCAATAGTGTAAATCAAAATTTAATATTATATTATAATACATATTAAACCTATATTTTAATTTTATTTTTGACAATTTTTTATATTAAACTATAATTAAAACTATAATTAAAACTATAATTAAACAACAATTAAAAAAATTATTTTTATAGAGGTGTTCAAATGCTGCAATATGCTGTTATAGGAGTTGGTACTTTAGGTAAGGCTCTAATAAATAGATTAATGAATAAACCTTCAATAGAAGTATTGGCAATAGATAATGATATCAATGAAATAGAAGCTATAAAAAATAGTGTTACTCAGGCTATGAAATTAGACTCTACTCAAAGAGAAGCATTAGAGGCTATAGAAATTAATAAATTCGATGCTGTTATAGTTACTATAGGTGAAGACATTATGACAAGTATATTAACTTCACTAATACTAAAAGAACTCAACGTAAAAAATATAATAGCAAGATATTCTGATGAAAGACATAAAGCAATATTAAGCAAAATAGGAATCACGCACCTTGTAAGCCCAGAGGAGTCTATGGGTATACATATAGCAGAACAGCTTGAAGTTGGAGATTCTTTATTGTTGTATGATTTAACTGAATACCACTCTATAGTAGAGTTTCCTGTGCATGCAGGACTTGCCGGCAAAAACTTAAAAGAACTTGATTTGAGAAAAAAATATAAAATTAATGTTGTGGCTATAAAAAAAGAAACAACAAGTATATTGGGAGAAAAAAAGATTATAGTTGATTGTACGCCAGACCCTGAAGAGTCTATGGTTGAGGGCGACATACTTGTAATAGCTGGGCATGATAAAGATATAGAAAAATTAAATAGAAAGCTTTCTGAATAATTTTTTATAAAAATTTTTTAAATTAAATAAAAAGTAATATAATTTGATAAGAGAATATAATGAACAACTACTTTGCAAAAATGCTTATTGTTGTAGGTATCATTGCTATAATAATGGGCATATTAATACTATTAAAAATTCCTATAGGCAAACTTCCAGGTGATATTGTAATAAAAAGAGAAAATTTCACTTTTGCTTTTCCAATAGTAACTTCTATAATAGCGAGTATAATATTGTCTTTTATAATGTGGATAATTTCCAAATTTTAACAAAAAAAGCATATTTTGTAACAATAAAAATACTAATTATCATATATTTGCTATTGAAAAATATATAATATGATATATCCTTAATACAAAATAAAAATTAATAAAAAATAAAGAGAGGATTAATGATTATGGTGGTAAAACCTCAAATAGCAAATAACGTATGCAGGACTTCTCATCCATTAGGATGCAAAAAGGAAGTAGAAAATCAGATTAATTATGTTAAATCAAAGGGTAAGATAAAGTCAAATATAAAGAATGCTTTAATACTTGGAGGCTCTGGAGGATACGGACTTGCAAGCAGAATAGTATTAGCATATGGTATGAATGCAAATACTTTAAGTGTGTCATTTGAAAGAGCGGCATCAGATGAAAAAACTGCTACACCGGGTTGGTATAACAATATGGCTTTTAGTGAGTTTGCTAAAAAAGATAACCTTAAAGAGAAAACTATAGTAGGAGATGCTTTTTTAGAATCTTCAAAAGAGAATATAATTAAAGAAGCTAAAAATTTTTTTGACGGCAAAATAGACTGTGTTATATATAGTTTGGCTACTGGTATTAGAAAAGATGAAAAAGAAGGCATTACATATCGTTCTACTTTAAAACCTATAGGAAAAGATTATAGCGGATTGGGGGTTGATTTTATGACTGAAGAGCTTATAGAGGTAAAGATGCCTGCTGCTAATGAAGAAGAGATTAAGGCTACTGTGAAAGTAATGGGAGGAGATGACTGGAAGCTATGGATAGAAGCTCTAATAAAAGAAGATATGCTTGCTGAAAATGCTTTAACTTTGGCTTATTCTTATATAGGACCAGAGATGACTAAGGCTATATATAGAGACGGCACTAT
>CAKVCJ010000051.1 GCA_934725655.1 uncultured Brachyspira sp. | reverse complement strand
TGATAATTTTTTCTTGAAGCTCTTTTGTATCTCTGTCTATTTCATCTATATTGTTGGAGTTAATATCTATATATTCTAAAATGTTTTTATTGCTGTTTTCTACTATCTCTAAATTATTTAATTCTTCATTAATGTTATTTTTTATATTTTCTACAGAATCATTTATATTATGTATAATGTCGGCATTAGAAGATATTTGATTTGTAAATCTGTCGCTTTGTTTTTTAGATATTGATATAGATTTTTTTATGTTTGATATTGTAAATTGAAAACTATTATTTAATACTCCCATCCATCTTGTCATTTCAGATATTTCATCGCCTCCTGAAATCTCTGGTATATCAACAGACAAGTCTTTATTATTAATAGCATCGCCTACTACATCAGAAATCCTTGTTAAAGAAGAGAATATTATTTTTATAAAGAATCCTATTATAATTGCAGATATTACAAATACCATAATAATTGTATATACTATAGATCTATTCATATATCTTATCTGTGAATCATAATAACTATTTGGTATGAGCATAGCGATATTTAAAACATCAGATATACTTTTTATATAGACTCTATAATTTTTGCCATAAATGTTGATATCTTCTGTTATTATTTCATCCTGAGCTAAGTTAGAATTAAATAATTGGTAATAGACAGGATATATGATATCTAATTTATTTCTATTAAGTCCATTATATTTAGAGTTTACAATAGTTAAATCATTTTTATTAATAACTAAAAGCTCTGATGATTCTATATCGAGTATATTTTTTATATTATTATTATTAGTATAGTCGAATGATATAGCTACATTAGCAGCACCTATGATAGTATTATTATTATCAATGATAGCTGTAGATATATTGAGCAATGTTTTATTATTCATTGATGATAGAAAAGTTTTATAATTTACATTTGTAGGCGAATATATATTAAGGTTGCTCCATATTCCGTTTATATCATTGCTTGAGATTATAAAATTGCTTGTTTTAGTATTAATAGTATATGATTTAGGCGTTTCATTAAATGCCAATTCATAGTTTGGTATAAAGAGAATGCTTATAGTTCTATCGGTATATGGATTATATTCGTTTATATCTTTTAGCAGAAAATTGGAAGCATTGTCTTGTAAATAAATATCATTTCTTTTATCTATAGTATTAAATGTGAGGGCGGAGCTGTAGGCTAATTTAGCTGATTCTTCTTTTGAGGAATAGAATTTATATTCAAAATTATTAGCTATTATTTTGAAATTATTATTCATATTATCATCAATAACTTTGTAGAAAGTTTCTATATTAAGGTTGCTGCTTAAGAAATTAGCACTAATAGCAACAAAAGCCATTACAGCAAATATCATTAAAGTGATACGAAGTCTTATACTCATTTAAAAATGCTCCTACTATATTACTATCAATCTCGGAATAACTAAGTATATTTTTTAGTATATTATACAGTATTTAATTATACAATACTTAAATTAAAAAAGCGATATCTATCAAAATAGATACCGCTTTGTTTATTTTATTGTTTAAATATGTTTTATACACCCATTCTGTTTATTACCACATCAAGAAGCTGATCCATAACGCTGACAACCCTCGCAGAAGCATTATATCCATGCTGATACATTGCCATTTGTGCTACTTCTTCATCTAAGTTTACCCCAGAAACTGATTGTCTTAACTTTTCAAGATACTCCATCACAATAGTTTGTTTTTCACTTTCAGAGTTTGCTGTTTCTGTTCTTGAAGCTATTTGAGAAATACTTCCTGTATAGAAATCATTAAATGTAGATTTGCTGTCTACCATTATTTCTTTATTTTTCAAATTAGCTATAGCCAAAGCATTAGAACCATCACCAACACCATTCCACTTATCATTAAAGCCGTTGCCTGTAGTATCTATACCTTTTGAAGCTGCTATATAATTAACATCATTTCTTATTATATCATTTACACTAATTGCAGCTGCAGGGTGTTTTTCTGGTGTTACAGTAAAGTTTCTAAAGTCTCCAGCCAACTGATTAACCTGATTTGTTGCCTGCCAGTTATAAGCACCATTAGCTCCTGACTGATTTAACAAACCAGATATTCCAACCAAAAAGTCTCCAGAATCCTCTATATGCTTAATAAAATAAGAAGGCTTAACATAATCATCAAAACCCTTAGCTTTTAATACAAGTCTGTTATTATCATCTAAATAAGCTGATACATTAGCATCGCTTGAGTTTATTTTGTCTATTAATTCTCCAACTTTCATTTGTGCAGTATAATCTATAGCAACATCAGCACCTTCTCTTGTCTTGCTTCCAAATACCAATGTTCCGCTGCTTCCTATACTATCATTAATATCAACGCTATTTACACCGCTTACCTTAAACATTATAGTGGAATCTTCTGTTCCATCATTGTTTAAATCATAGTTTCCTATAACAGAAGGAGTTTGCTTATTCATAGTGAAGAAGTCTATTCCTGTTTCTTGATTTAAACCAAAACCGCTTCTATGTATTTCATTTACGCTGTCAGCCAAATTCATAGCCAAAGTGTCTAAATCATTTATAGCATCAACAGTGTCTATATCTCTAAGCTCTAATAAAGCCTTTAATTCTCCGCCATCTAAATTAAGCTGTACATGGTCATTTTCCCAATAAATATCAAACATTCCTTCATTAACAGCACTTCTTTCTAATGTTAATTTGTTTACCACATTTCCCTGCACTAATGAACGGCTGCCTATATAAATCATTGTCTCATCAGGGTCAATAGATTTTATATCAACATTAGCCAAAGAAGATAGCTCGTCTAATAATAAATCTCTTTTGTCTAATAAATCATTAGGACTCTGACCCAATGCTTCCTGTTTAACTATAGCAGTATTTAAACTTCTAATAGAGTTAGCTATATCATTAATTCTATTAACTTTATTTTCTACAAGAGAGTTTAAATTGTTTCTCATAGAATCCATTTGATTATACATCTGATTAAATGAGTTATTTATTCTGTCAGCTCTCTCTACTAATGTCATTCTTGTGCCTCTTTCAGCAGGGTTAACACTCATCTCCTGCCAAGCATCCCAGAATGCATCCAAATCATTTCTTAAATTATAATCGCCAGGTTCATTATATATAGCCTCTAATTGCTGTAAATAATTATTTTTTGTCTTCCAATATCCATCGCTTCCAAGTTCTACCATTATTTTTGAATCTATAAACTGGTCTCTTAATCTTTCTATTGTAGCTATTTCAGCACCTTGTCCCATTTGTCCTGCACGTTCTGCTCTGTTTAAACTTGGCTCTTCGAGAGGTTTATCGAATGTACGCATTACTACTCTTTGTCTGCTGTATCCTTTAGTGGCTACATTATTTATATTATGTCCTGTTACTTCTAAAGCTGTCTTGAAGTTTTGAAGGGATCTTTTACCTAATTCTATGCCAAAAAATGAGCTTGTTGACATTATTATGCTCCTTAAAAATAGTTTACTGCTAATACTTTACTTATCGTAAGTTTTTGATTTTTAATTAGTTTTTTTTATTATTATTGCAGCGTAAGGTAACATAATAATTGTATGTTATGTTAAATAGATGTGGTTAAATTGAGAGAATATGATTTCTTAATACAATGAAAATATAAAATTATTTTTAGTAATAATTACAGGAATTTTATAAACTTGTTATAAGAATACCTGCAATTATTAATATTTTAATGAATATTTTTTATTCTATTTTAGTTATAAAGAAGCTCACTATAAAAGCTACAGCAAAAGATATAATACATGTTATAATAGCATGCACTATATTCATAGGGTTTTCACCTATAAATACAGGCAATGCTGTTAATCCTGGAGATACAAAAGCATATCTAACAAGTCCAGATAAACCTGCATATATACCTCCTATTCCTCCGCCTATCATAGCCGCAATCAATGGAGTTCTTAATTTTACAGTAACACCAAATAAAGAAGGTTCAGTAATTCCTAGTAAGGCTGTAAAACCTGTGGAAGCAGCTAATTGTTTTAATTCTTTATCTTTTGCTTTTAATGCCACAGCTAAAGTTGCACCGCCCTGTGCTATATTAGAAGCTAGCATTCCAGGACCATTAACCTGTTCATATCCGTTTTTAGCTATTTGCATTGTAGCGATAGGAGTTAAACTCCATGCTGTTCCTGTTAAAAGCATGATAGGCTGTAATGCTCCCATCAATAAAGGTATAAGCCAGCTTACTTTATCGTTTAATATATTAGCAGCAGATGCAACTATATCATTTAATTTAGAACCTAAAGGACCTATGAATAATAAAGCTAATATACCCGTAAGCAATATTGTTATTAAAGGTTTAGTAAAGAATTTTATCATTTCGGGAGAATATTTATCAGCATATTTTTCTATAAAACTTTGTATCCACACAGTAATTATTATAGGCAAAACGCTTCCAGAATAATCAACTAATGTAAGTTTTATTGCAAATAGAGAAGCTGCTTCATTGCCATTAACTAAAGCTATCCAACTAGGGTGAAGGAGTACTCCTGCTAAAGTTATAGATAATATAGGGTTACATTCAAATTTTAAAGCCGCACCATAAGCTAATAACATAGGAAGAAAATAAAATGCAGCATCGGATATCATATTTAAAATATAGTAAGTGTGTCCATTTGTATCTATTGCTTTTGTTAAAACTAATATAGCTAGTACAGCTTTTATCATACCTGCTCCTGTTATTGCAGGAATCATTGGAGTAAATATTGTTGATATTGTATTCATAAATCTTTCAAGCAATGATTTTTTTGCAGGTTTATTTGATGAATTGACAGCATTGTTTTCAGTATCTGACGAATTTAATACTCTATTTAATGATTTATATACAGTTTGTACATTTGTTCCTATAATAATTTGAAACTGTCCGCCACCTTATACTACATCTATTACACCATCTATAGATTTTATGGAATCTATATCAACTATCTCTCTATTTTTTAACTCAAATCTTAATCTGGTAGCACAATGTGTGAGCTTATAAATATTTTCAGCTCCGCCTATATAAGGCAATATTATATTACCTAATTGTTCATAATTGACTTTGTTTTTAGCCATAATAGTCTCCTTAATTTAATTAATTATTATATAAATTTACCCCATTAGTTCTTATAACCTCTGAGTACCAAGCAAAACTATCTTTTTTAATTCTTTTTAAAGAACCATTTCCTTTATTATCTTTATCAACATAAATATATCCGTACCTTTTTGACATCTCAGCAGTAGATGCACTTATAATATCTATAGGTCCCCAGCTTAAATATCCTAATAAATAAACTCCATCTTCTATAGCATTGTATACTTCTAAAAGATGCTGCTTAATATATTCTATTCTATAATCATCATGCACTTTCATGTCTTCTGTAAGTGTATCTAAAGCACCAAGACCATTCTCTACTATAAATAATGGTTTTTTATATCTGTCATATAAATTATTTAAAGTAATTCTTAATCCTAAAGGGTCTATTTGCCAACCCCATTCGCTGGTTTTAAGATAATTGTTTCTTACGCCTTTTTGCATATTTCCTGAAACTAATTGCTTTTTTGAAATATCAGAACTAATAACTTTACTTGAATAATAACTAAAACCTATAAAATCTACAGTGCTTTTAATTATATTCTCATCTTCTTTATTAATAACAATATCAAGCTCTTCAAATAGTTTTTTAGCATAAAAAGGATATTCTCCATTTACTTGAATATCAGGACATAATGTTAATTTTCTCTGTTCTTTTAAACATGCGAAAACATCTTCAGGATTAGGTGTATCAGGATATATTGGAGAATATGAAATCATACAGCCTATTTTTGAATCTTTTATAATATCATGGCAAAGCTTTACAGCCATTGCACTAGCTATTAATTGATGATTAAGTGCCTGATATTTAGTTTTATTATTTTCTTCTAATAACCCTGCACCTGTAAAAGGTATTGATAATGTAAAATTAAGCTCATTGAATGTAAGCCAGTATTTTACTTTGTTTTTGTATCTTTTGAATATAGTTTCTGCAAATTTATAAAAAAAGTCTATTAGTTTTCTATTTTTCCATCCGCCGTATTTTTCTACCAAATATAAAGGCATTTCATAATGAGATATTGTTATAAAAGGCTCTATATTATATTTTAAAAGTTCATCAAATAATTTGTCATAAAACTCTAACCCCTTTTCATTTGGAATGTCTTCTATACCTGTAGGAAAAATCCTAGTCCAAGCTATAGATGTTCTAAAACAATTTATTCCAAGTTCAGCTAGTAGTTTTATATCTTCTTTATAATTATGATAAAAATCTATACCGCTATGAAAGGGATTATAGATATTACTATCAAAAGGTAATTTTGGCGGAAATACTACTCCGTTTGGCGATACATCTGCTGTAGAAAGCCCTTTGCCATCTATATCATATGCTCCTTCAGCCTGATTTGCTGATATAGCTCCTCCCCATAAAAATCCTTTTGGAAAACATTTATTCATATAGAAAACCTCTTTATATATAATTAGTAATTATAAAAGAAAAATATTTTATGTCAATAAAAAATTATTTTTTCTTTTTATTTTTTATATGGTATTAAAAAGAAAAATATTTTTCTTTTATTGATATTAATAATAAAAAATATTATAATTAAAAATAAGAGGTATATTTTTAATGGATTTTAAATATAGAAATAAAATACTCAGTTATATTAAGGAAAATAAAGAAGCAAGCATACATGATATAGTTAAACTATGCTCAATAACAATACCTACAGCAAGAAAATATTTAAATGAGTTAAATAATGAAAACCTAATTTCTTTCAAAAGAGGAAAAGCAATAATTAAAACATCATTTTACTATTCAAATTTTTCTAGAAAGATAAATGAAAACAAAGAATTAAAAAAGCAAATAGGAGAATATGCTTCCTCTTTTATATCTAATGGAAACACAATCTTTATAGGCGGTGGGTCTACTTCATTTTATGTATTGGAAAACATATTAAAATATAAAAACATTACTATAGTAACTAATTCTGTTCCTGTAATTACATTTGTGATACAGCATCCTGAAATAAATTTAATAGTTATAGGCGGAAAATGGAATGACAGAACTGAGTCTTTTGAATCAATAGATACAAGACAGCTTGAGGATTTATATCCAGATATAAGTTTTGTTGGGGCTATGGGCATAGACATTAACAGGGGAGTTACTCAAAATACACAAATGCTGCAGCAAACAGAATTTTTAATGTTTGAAAGAAGTAAAAAGTCATTTATTTTAGCAGACAGCACTAAGTTTAATATCACATATCCTTGGACAGTATTTTCAATAGAAAAAATTTCTAATATAATAACAGATAATAAATTTGATGATAAATATATTGATATTTGGAATAAAATAGGAGTATCTATATTTAAATAGTAGCATTAATATATATAATAATTTTTATAAATATAATACTTTTATTTGAAGTTTTAAGAATACCCAAAATATATATATAAATTATTATTATAATTTTTATTTATATGCTTCTATATGTATGGTAGATTCCATATTCATTTTATCTCTTATAGATTTCTCTAAAATGCTTACTTTATTATGTGCCTCTTCTACCGTCATATTTTTTGGGAAACGCATATGAAATGTTATTTCTGTATGGTCGCCATAGGTATGTATATGAAAATGATGAAGATTTGAGTTGTCATTATTTATATTAAGTTCATTAGCAATGCTGTTAATATCTCTAATAATATCTTCAGAAGGGTATTCTCCTATTAAAGGCTCTATGCTTGATTTTATCACATCGAAAGCGGCATAAAAAATTACAAGCGAAACTAATATACTCAAAACGCTGTCCATCCACCATAAGTTTTTTCCTACTAATATACCAACCAATATAATTATAGAAGTAATACTGTCGCTTCTATGATGCCAAGCATCAGCATACAATGACTTTGAACCAGATTTTCTATAACCCCAAAGTGAATATTGTGCCAATAACTCTTTAACTACAATAGAAACTATCATTGCAGCAATAGCTATAATTGTAAATGATGCAGTTTTTTTGTTTAGAATGTTTTTTATAGCCTCAGCAAAAAAACTATAGCCTATAAATACAAGCATGATGCCGACAATAAAACTTGTTATAAGCTCTATTCTTCCGTGTCCGAAAGGATGTTCTTTATCTGCTGGTTTTTTAGAAAATATTCCGCCTATGATAACTATAATGCTGCTTATACAATCGCTTAATGAATGCCAGGCATCTGCCATTATAGAAAGTGAGCCTGTAAGCATTCCTACTATATATTTAAAAGCAAATAATAATACATTGATAATTACAGATACTATTCCTTCTATTATCATATATTTAGATTTTTTTTCATTGCTTATATTCATTATTTTTACCTTCATTTTTATTTTAAACTATTTTAAATATAATGAATTTAAGCTAAAATATCAATAATAAAATTATATTAAGACTTTTTATGTGCGAAAAAATATATATTATGCCCAATAGCCCTCATTTTCTCTTCATAGAGCGTAACGCCGTATCCATCTAAACTATGAACATAATCTTCATTTAAAATATTTTTGAAGCTATTATTTTCTTTGTATATAGGGTTCATTATTTCAAGTGCATAATTATCATCGTCTGTAACAGAGTAGAATATACCATCATCTTTTAATAGCGGATGCATTTTTGTTAAAAACTCTTTATTGAATATTCTTCTATGTGAATGTTTTTTCTTTGGCCAAGGGTCTGGAAAATTTAAATATATTTTATCAAAATAATATTTATTTTTAATATAATTATCTATTACATTATTAGCTTCGCCGAATATAATAACGAGGTTTTTTATCTCTCTTTTGTATGCTTTGGATATTGCTTTTTTAGCTGCCTTAAAAGAATATTCTATGCCTACAAAATATTTATCTTTATTATTCATAGCAAGCTCTACTATAAATTTTCCGTTTCCGCTTCCTATTTCAAGTTCTAAATTTTTGATATTTGATAATCTGTTTTCTAATTCTTTTACTATAATGTTTTTATCTTCTGTATTAAAATCATCTATCAGGTAAAAATCAAGTATTTCTTTATTTAAGTTTAAACTTCTCAAACTAATAAACTCCTCATAATTTTATTTGAATAATATATTAATTAATCTTTATGTCAATACAACATAAATATTTTTTAACGCACGGTAAATAAAATTTTATATATAGTAAAAATTTTATTTATAATTTAGTTGATATATTTGATTTAGCCTATCGTGCGGTGTTATAGATTTAAATTGAAAAAAGTCTTGGGTGGGTGCTAATAAATTCTAGTTTAGTAGAAAAGAAAATAAAAATTTTTAATTTCAAAATAAATTAAGAAACCTTGAGGGTGGGCAAGTGTAATTAAATTTTAAAACTTTATTTACATACCCCGCCCTTCAATCCTTACTGATTCATTTTGAAATTCTAATTAAAATTGCTTTATTAATTTTAACAGAAAAAGAACCCCCACCCAAGTGATGATTAAATTTAAAATCTATTTAACGCACAATTAACGAATTTTAATTATTTAATAAATTTCCATTGATAATGCAGTTAATTTTTCAGGTTTTATTCACCATGCGTAAAGTTTATTTTAAACCATATTTATCTTGAATCTCTTTTATATTTTCTATAGCAGTATCATAGTTAGGGGCTAATTCCAAAGCCTTTTTATAATCTTTTAAAGCTTCATTGTACTCTCCTAAATTTTCTTTAGATACTCCTCTGTT